>JBBRWU010000001.1:0-41945 GCA_038249015.1 Candidatus Doudnaibacteriota bacterium
AATTATCGCTTTGGGAAATTTTTTAGCCGTGGCTTTGGCTTTGCCAAGCGCTAAAAATACCACCTGTTGCTCATGAGTTAAGTTCTTTTGCAAAATCTCTTCATAACCGGAATCGGCAACTTGAAACTTAATCCCAAAAAGTTTAAACATTTCCCGGCGTCTGGACGAAACCGAAGCTAAAATAATTTGTTTCATAAATAAAGGTTCCTCGGAGTAGAGCTCCGAGGTATTACTGCAGGAAATGCTACTCTTTCGCAGTCCGCCTAGGGCGGACGAGGTATTGAACCTGTATTTCCGCCAGAGGCGGATCCGCCTCTGGCGGAAGCTCAACAACCTCGGCTCGCTCGGCCATAAATGGTCGGACTCGCTCTACGTCACTAATAAAGTATAATCCTAAATATATTCGTTAGCAAATAATTACCAAACACTTCAGTTGTTGAAAAAAGTTACAAATGTAACTTTTTTCAACAACTTTCTAAATCAGCTTTATCTTTTTAAAATAACTTGTAATCTTTTCTTCATCCTGCATATCCATACGGCTTATTTCCATTACGGTTATGAACCTGCCGATCAAATAATAATTGGCTATATACTCAACTTCTTTAGCGGGGTTATGAGGATATATCCATAAAGTTCGCTGTAACGGACAAAAACCCATTTGTTTAACTTTTTTTCGGAATAAATCGGCCGCTTGCCTATAATCTTTTGTGGGAATATCAGCCGCAACCAGCCACCATTTTTTATCCCATTGTTCCGGCTTTTTTACACAACAGGCATTAATATTTATTCTTTCCAGGCGTTTTTTGCCCAGTCCGGTCAAAAAGACTTTTATCCCCTTTTTGTCTGTGCGGAACTTAATAAATCCGCTTTTTTTAAGATAGTAAAATACCTGCGCAGTTTTAATTTCTTTTTGCCTTTTAGAAGCGTGCCTCCCTTTTTTCAAAAAAAGCTTGTCTACGACTGTTAATAAGTTGGGAGCAATAAGCGCCACCGAAACTATGCCGGCCACGGCAATTAGGCCTAATGCTATTTCGGACAGCCTGGTTAAATTTTGCAGTTGTTTTTCGGACAAAAAATCATCCGGCTTATCAACATTGGCCAATTTAATAGCAGACCCTACGGTTAAGGGATTAGTAAATACACTGCATTTCATATTTTCATCTCTTTGCTTTTTCATACTTGTTGAATTTTATTACATTTGTAACTTTTTTCAACAACAATAATTTTTTAGATTTTTTCCGACCACGGATTCAAATTTGCGCCAATATTCATAACCAGGGCTATTAGCACCAAATTTTTAATCATATACTGGCCTTCCAACGTGGGAGTTAAAAACCCTTGCCAGGCCACATCGGGTAAAAATACCAAGGGCATAAAAGTTGTCACCATATGTAAGGCAAACAACAAAATTGTTAGGCGATCAAATTTGGAAAATAAAAATAAAATGCCAATAAGCATTTCATACAGACTAAAAAAGATAATAAACTGGTGAAAGGTTAAAAAAGGTAAAGTCTTTTCCTGGAGTTGCATAACCAACGGATTGGCCGGACTGGTGTCCAAAATTTTAAGTATACCGAACCAAAAATAAACAACAAACAGCGCAAATCTTGCAAAATACTGTGAAGCCCCCTGCGTACGGCGAATTATTGTATAATCTATGTCTTTTATTTTAGGATACATAAATTTTTATGTTACCTGATAATTATAGCAAAAATTTTACAATAATGCAGTTTTAATTTTCCGCAATATCTGCTAAACTATCTTAAAGTACAATAAATACTGCGGGCTGTAGTATATCGGTCGTACGCATGCATGGGGTGCATGTAGGCCGGGTTCAATTCCCGGCAGCCCGACCAAAAAAAATAGCACTTGATGTGCTGTTTTTTTACAAAGACCTCTGGAGTTATTTTTGCAAAATTGTAAAAAATTAACAATAACGATATTGCGAAAAAACAAATTTAAAAGCCACCACACCTAACGTTGTTATTTTTTGCTTTTGGCAATAACTGTCGGCAATGCCAGTAAAATAATACATAGCGCCAGAATTGCCAAAGTCAGATAAGCTATTAGCATAATTACCCTTTCTTTATTTCTTTTCTACCAGCCAAAGGCTGGTTGATAATAATATTACAGACGCGCAAATCCCAAACTTGCGGGGAATAAACGGAATTAATCAAGCAAAGCGGGCAAAACCACGGAAGCAATTTCCACAACTCCTAAATCCGCGGAAATATCCGAGAGCTTATCCAGTTGTCCGTCCGATAGCCTCATATTTAATAACGCATTTTAATCTCACAAAATAATAATATACCTGAAATGATGCTGATGTCAAACTGAAAAATGAACAACCCCAGGCAGTTTTTCGTGATTTCGGATCCGTGATCCTACGTCAACTAACTGCCTGGGGGGGGGAGGGGTAGTGTCTAAACTTTAGACACTAGTGATCGGATGGGAGCGCTTAGAACAGCGCTACAGTTAAATGCGGTTGGAACAACACGCAGGTAACATCCCTTTTTAAGGGAACCATCCAATTTGGATGGGGTTATATAGGTACCGGCCAGACGATTCTGACCATGAATGTGGCATTTAAAATATAAATGCACCACATTCACCAAGACTTCTTCCTGACATTGCCATAGGGTTGTTAATTCCTACGGTTATCAGGACGCTTGATTCCCATTTTTGCCCAGCTGTTGCTAGACAAAAACCCCAAGTTGAGAGGGCAGGTAGGAGCATAGAGCCCCAAACTTTTGGCAGGTCCGCCAATTGTTCGGGGAAGCCCCGTCTGCCCGTAACTTTTGCAAGTATATACTCGCAGAAATGCATCAATTTTTCTTAATTCACTATTTAAAATTGATTCACTTCTTCAAGCATAACCCGCAAAAAACCCCCGCATCTTTAGGGGTTTGGTTTTAACTGTAAGTTTTTTCCTGTGTTATTCGTATACCAAACCCCTAGTTTTTACTACCCAAACCAAGTCCTTTACAAAAAGGACCGTGAGAGTAATAACGGAGTTGTGGCGGATGCTATTCATTTATAAATATATTAGATTACTGGTACTATAAAGGTTTTTAAAAAAACTGTCAAGCAAAGTTTTCCACAATTTTCTACCAAATACGAAAAGGGCGAAATACGAAACTGAAGAATTTAAGGTTTAGTAGATTAATATTTTTTAGTATTTAGCAGAAAATTTTAAACGGTAAGGTATCCTACCCCATCATTATTTTGTTCCGCTGCCATTTTGTGAACAAGATCGGAAAGTTCTTCGTCGCTAAAAAATTCAATGGTAATTTTACCGCCCTGGCCTTGGCGCTGAATCTTTACCTGAGTGCCCAGTTTCCCCCGCAGTTCGGTTTCCAAAGCCATAAGCTTGGGGTCCGGCGCAGCGGAATCCATTTGGCGCTTAGAGGTCAATTCTCTGACTTTAGCTTCCACCTGACGAACATTTAAATTCTGTTCCTGCACCATTTTGTACATCAACAACATTTTTTCCGGGTCAAGCAAACCGAGTAGTGCCCGCGCGTGACCTTCCATAATTTTACTTTCAATTACCCCGCGCTGAATTTCCGCCGGTAAATTTAACAAACGCACGGTATTGGCCACTGCCGGGCGACTTTTCCCCACCTTTTTGGCTACCTGCTCCTGCGTCATATTGAACGTTTTCATTAAACGTTCGTATGCTTGGGCTTCTTCAATAGGGTTTAATTCCTGACGCTGAATATTTTCAATTAAAGCCACTTCCAGTTTAGTCTGGTCAACCATGGCTTCTTTAATAATCGCCGGAACCAAAAGCAAGCCGGCTAATTGGGAAGCGCGAAAACGCCTTTCCCCCACCACCAATTCATAGCCGATTGGGGTTTTGGTAACTACGAGTGGCTGAATAACACCGTGCTCTTTTATGGAATCGGCCAGCTCTTTTAATGCATTGGGATCAAAAGTTTTTCTGGGTTGATAAGGATTTGGAGCGATTTTGGACACTTCAATTTCCTGAATCTGAGCATCCGCATAAGAAATCCTATCCGGCTCCATATTGGGGACAACTGCTGAAACCGGCTCGTCTACAACAGCCACCATAGCAGCCGGAGGCACAGGAGGAACAGGAAGAGCTAAGACAGTTTCATTGCCTAATGTTTGAATAGTAATATTTGGCTGTTGGTTTATTTCGTCCATATTTTTGAATAATTACCTTTGCAGTTTACCAAATTTAGTAGACCTACGCAAACCGTAGTATTTTTAAACCTTTACTCCGAATTTCTTTTCTGCTAAAATAAATTAGTTTTCATACTAGTTTTATGGCCGAGTGGCGGAATGGCAGACGCACGCGACTCAAAATCGCGCGAGGAAACTCATGAGGGTTCGACTCCCTCCTTGGCCACCAAAAAATATCACCCATACGGGTGATATTTTTTATTGGAAAACAATTGGAGCCAGCCAATAAATTACCGCCCAGGCGGACAAAACTCCCAAAACCCAACCAGCTAAAATATCTTTTTCATCATGGTAGCCCAAAATAATTCTGGCCGGACCGCTCATTAAAACCAAAACCACACTCAACCAACCAATTGTCGGAGAATAGTACATTAATACCGCGGTAATGGAAGCAAAACTTATAGCGTGGTCGGACGGAAAAGAATTGTGAATAACTTTTTCCCTGGACATTAGCCAGGAATAAATAGTCCTATACTGCAGGCGCTGGTACGGCCGCGCTTTTTTGTAAACAGTAAAAATCAACGGCGAAACAATATGGCGCGCCAAAACAAAAGCTGAAAGCAATAAAACCACCACTTGCCATTGGTTGATGATTATTAGATACAGGCTAATTACAAAAAACGTGAGCACGGAATAAATCCCCCAAAACACCCAAAACCTGCGGAATAATTTATTTTCCGATAGTTTTTGATGCCAAGATAAATATTGTTGATCGGTAATCATATTGTTTATTGATGGGCGTCTTCGTTTTTGTTATTTAGACAAGGGTCATCCTTGTGCGACACAAGGATGACCCTTGTAACTTACAAATTATTTTCGTACAAAATAAACTACCACTATTGCCAAAGTTAAAGCCAGCCGGTACCAGACAAAAATTTTAAAGCCGTGATTGGATAAATACCGCAATAAAAATTTTATGGACAAAAAACCAAAAATTGCCGCTGTTACAAAACCCACCGCCAATTCCATACTGGTTACACCGGTATGAAAATTTTTCACGTTAGCCAAGCCGGCACCAAAAATAATCGGCATAGACATTAAAAAAGAAAATCTGGCTGCGTCTTCACGCTTAAAACCCAAAAACATTCCCGATGCCATTGTGCTACCGCTTCTGGATACACCCGGAATTATTGCCAACGCCTGGGACAAACCCACCCAAAGTGCGTCTGTCCACTTTATCCGGTCCAAATTTTTTGCTTTAGCACCAACCCAGTCCACCCACCAAATTACCAGCCCGAAAATTGATAATGTTCCGGCAATTAATAGCGGATTTCTAAAAACAGTTTCCGCTTTGCTTTCCAAGAGCTTGCCAATTATGGCTCCCGGTACGGAAGCTAGAATTAATAACCAAGAAAGCTTTTGATAAATATTATTCTGTAAGTCCCGGGAAGATTTAAATAAGCTGTGCCAAAAACCTTTTATTATCAGCCACACGTCATTGCGGAAATATACCAACACAGCCAAAAGCGTACCCCAATGAAGCGCCACGTCAAACCCTAGCCCCGGATCTTTCCAGTTAAAAAACCACGGGGTTAAAATTAAATGCGCCGATGAAGATATTGGTAAAAATTCCCCAAGCCCCTGCACCATTCCCAAAACTGCGGATTGTAATATTGTCATGATTTAATTTATTGATTAGCTGATTTATTTATGAAACATTTCTTTGATACTACGTAGTATCAAAGAAATGTTTCATTTTATTCAATTCCTGGAACCAGGAATTTTAAGGCAAATTCTTTAACTTTTTCTTTGACTTGTTTTAACTTGCTCTCATCGTTTCTCTTCATTAAAGCTTCGTCCATTAGGTCGGCAACGGTTTGCATATCTTTTTCCATACAACCTCGGGTAGTTAAAGCCGGTGTGCCTACTCGAATACCGGAAGGATCCATGGGTTTTCGCGGATCAAACGGAATCATGTTTTTGTTAATGGAAATACTCACATTCTCCAAACATTTTTCCGCTTCTTTACCGGTAATTTGTTTACTGCCAAATAAATCTATCAACATTAAATGGTTATCCGTACCGCCGGAAATAATTCGGTAGCCTTTATTTTGCATTGCCGTAGCTAGCGCTTTAGCATTTAAAATAATTTGCTTGGCATACTCTTGGAATTCCGGGCGTAGCGCTTCGCCATAAGCTACGGCTTTAGCCGCGTTTATGTGGTCATGGGGGCCACCCTGCACGCCCGGGAAAACGGCCTTGTCTATGGCCGATGCAAATTTTTCCTTGCACATTATCATAGCACCTCTGGGACCGCGCAAAGTTTTATGTGTGGTGGTAGAAACCACATCAAAATATGGCACCGGATTTTCCAGCTGTTTGCCGGCAATGAGCCCTGCAATATGGGCAATGTCCGCAAAAGTGTAAGCGCCAATTTTGTCGGCGATTTCTTTAAATCTTTTCCAGTCCATATCCCGGCTGTAAGCACTAAAGCCCGCCAGAATCATTTTGGGTTTTTCTCTTAATGCAATTTCCTCTACTTCATCCATATCTATAATTTCCGTACCTTTTTTTGCAAAATACGGGATTATGGAATATAGTTTGCCGGAAAAATTTAACGGGTGGCCGTGGGACAAATGCCCGCCTTGGTCTAGCGAAAAACCTAAAACTTTATCACCCGGGTTCAGTAGCCCCATATACACTGCCAAATTCGCCGGACTGCCGGATAGTGGCTGAACGTTAACATGCTCGGCATCAAACAATTGCTTGGCGCGATCAATTGCCAAACTTTCAACCTGGTCAATAATTTCATTGCCCCCGTAGTATCTTTTTCCCGGATAACCTTCGGAATATTTATTGGTTAAAGTTGAGCCCATAGCCTCGAGCACGGCGCGCGAAACATAATTTTCGCTGGCAATAAGTTCAATCCCCTCTTTTTGCCGTTGTTCTTCGCGTTTAACAATTTCGTAAACAGCTAAGTCTTCTGCTTGTAAATTTGGATAGTTCATTGTAGTAGATTTAAGATTTAGGATATAAAATTTAAGCTATACAACAAAAAACTACCACTCAAAAATTTGATATTTAATTTGAAAATAATATTTATTCATTTTTTAAATTTTCGTATTTCCGATAGCTTATTAGCGTAGTAAAAATTATTTCTAAATCATCGGTCTCCGAAAAATCAACTACGGCCGCTTCGGGCTTGTCCCCGACTGATGTAGCCAAAACCGCAAGGTTTTGATTTTTTATAAAATCTAATACTTTATTTTTCTGCTCCTGTGTCATATTTTATCAGCTTTGTTGATAAATTGTTAATTCTTGCAGTTTTTCAGTTACCTGCCAGTTTGGAAAACAGGTTCTATTTGCTATAACAATCGCTCCGGGCTTTAATTCTTTTTGCAGTTTGGTTTCCAATGCCGGCATTAATTCTTTGGGAAGGTATAAAAAAACAATGCTGACAGAGGAAACATCGGTTTCAAAAATATTCTCTTTTTTAAAAGCTAGGTTCTTTAAAAATAAACTTCTGGCTTTTGCTAATAAGACTCTGTACCAACTATTATCAAATCCCTTCACTTGAAGATTTGGCAAGTTTTTGGAGATTTTTATTGCCAAACCACCCCGGCAACTGCCTAAATCATAAAAATTCCCTGTTTCCAAATGCCGCGCAGCTATTATCCCGGCGATATTTTTAACAACCTTTAAGTCTGTAGTAAAATCCAAACCTCCCAAAGCTCCATCTGTCATAAAAATCAAAACGCCAACCACAAAAATAAACGAAATCCCTAAAATAATAAAAGCAAAAATCATTAAACCAATCTTCTAATCTTTTAATTTTAAATCATTAAATCTAAAGCCCGGTCAAACCGGCCCCATAGGCCGATCCCGCCAAGGCGGGATGTTTGACGGGCTAAATGTACATATATAGCAAACTGTACACCGCTGCTAATATAAATAATACCACAAAGCTTCCGGTGAGGCTAAAAAGCAGAGCACCGAGTAAACAGGCCGAAAGTTTGCCAATGGCCAGGCTTTGCTCAAAAAATACGGCATAAGGCACAATGTGTGTGGACTCGGCACGAATATAGGTAAGGGTGGATAGCGGGATAAATAAGGTTTCTTTGGCGCCTTTGGAAAAAGCATCGAAAGCAAAAGCTGTCACAAAAGTAGTGGCAAAAATTCTGCCAAGCCAAAAAACCGAAGAAAAAAACGCGCCGATTTTAATTAACACTCTTTTAGTATACTGGTCGGAAATTTTTCCCAAAAAAAGCGCTAATATTGCCGCCACAAAACTGGACGAGGCCGACAGAAGCCCGGTGTCTTTATAATCTTTTGCCACCAAAAAAATAAAAATCGGCCAAATAGTCCACGCCAATAATTCCTCCCCAAAACCCACGTATCCCAAAAACTTTTTGGGGTAATCAAAATAAAGCCTTAAGGTGTCTTTAAAATTGTAAACTTTGGGAATAAAAATTTCTTTAGCTAAAAGTAAAGGCACAATACTGGCGCAATAAATTACCGCGGCCAATAAAAAGGCGGCGGCAATACCGAAATACTGCGACAAAATTCCGCCGACCAACGGTCCGCCAATTTGAGCAATACTGTTTATGGCATAGGCCATGCCAAATTCCCTGCCTACCTGTTGGTTCTGCGAATACCGAGCAATTACGGAATGAAACCCCGGCCAATAAAAAGATTTTTGCAAACCAAAAACCACAGCAGCCAAAAAGGCGGCATTGGGATGAGAGGTGGAAGCCAATAGCGCCAACCAGAAAAAAATCTGGAATGGCACAGACAAAGCAATGCAGTGACGGTAACCATAAATACTGGCGAACTTTCCGCCAAACGGAATAAAAATAATATAGACCGCGTAAACTACGGCCATAAACATTAATATTTTTGGAATGCTAAAATGTAAAACCGTATACAAAAAAATCGGCTCAAATAAGGTAATTATTGAGAGAGCGAAGTTAGAAATAGCCGAAGAAGCATAAAGCTGCCCCATTTCCCGGCGAATATTTTTGGAAAAATAATGTGGTAAATGAAAATTTAAAAACATAGACTAGCTTATAGCTATTAGGTTTTAGCTTTTAGGAATTCAGGTTTTGGATCATTTTATTAAGCATCTTCATGACTTCTGTTAACAACGAAGTTATCGATTTAAAATCAATCTCGGCAATAAATTTAAGTCTCTTGGCTATTTCTAATTGAGTTTCTAATTCGGCTCCTGAAGCAAATGCAATTATTAGAAATTGGCGAAAATCTTTTCTTGTTCCCCTTAGCCTGCCTTCAGCAATATTTGATGGTATAGAAACAGAACACCTTCTGCTTTGAGAAATTAATCCGTAGACTTCACTTTTGGGATAATTGTCGGTCAAACGGTACAGTAAAACAACTAAATCCATAGCTTTTTGCCAAACAACCAAATCCCGATAAGATTGTATACTTTGTGTTTCCATTGTTTTCCCTACAAGCTATAAGCTAAAACCTAAAAGCTTTCTTATTTGCTTTTCCGATATTGGACCTTGTCTCAGAATAGTTAAATCTTTACCTTCAATTTTAACCAAAGTTGAAGGCTTTCTTTTTAATAATTTTCCGGCGTTGATAATAATGTCGGGGCGGTATTTTTGCTTTTTAAATTGCTCAATAACCTCGTCCGCCGAATAACAATCAGCCTGACCTGAAACATTTGCACTGGTTGCCGTAATCGGATACTTTAAAATTTTTGCCAAATCTAAAGCAATATCATTCTTTGGCATTCTTAAACCAATCCAGCCTGTACTTGCCGATAATGTTTTTATTGTTTGCCGTAGAGGCTGCGCTTGCGCGCCCGTTTTTGATTGCGGGCGGCTTCCCCCTTCTCCGCCTAGGCGGATACGGAGGACAGGAAAGCTCGCCCCTACACCCTTAGCCCTTTGCCCCAATACCAACGTCAGCACTCCCGGCCACCATCGCTTGGCCAGCTTGGATGCGATTTTGCCCCATCGCACAATCTTTTTAGCATAAGCAACACTAGGCACCACAATTGAACTGGGCTTGTTAAAATTTCTACCTTTGATTTTATACAACTTTTTTATTGCGCTAATATTGCTCGCATCCACAGCCAAACCATAACTTGTATCTGTTTGGTATGCCAACACCTTCCCCTGCTTTAGTGCCAACACGCAGGCGTGGATAATTTTTTTATGGTATTTTTTTTGATAGTCAAGAATAATCATAAATATCTTTACGGGGGTACGGATAACACATACGGATATACGGAAAGAGAACGATATTCTACTTAAACCTTCCGTATTCCGTAAAATTAAATTACTAAGTTCATTAATCTATTAGGCACAAAAACCACACGCTTAATTGTTTCGCCAACCAAAGCCTGCTTTACAACCTCCATGACCACAACTTGAGCCTGCACCACTTCTTGGGAACTCCCGGCCGGCACGGTAATTTTTCCTTTAACTTTTCCGTTAATTTGGAAAACAATCTCCACAGTTGAGCTCACTGTCAAAGCCGGATCAAAAATTGGCCAACTAGTCTGCTGTAAAGATTTGATTTTCCGATTTTGCGATTTTCCGACAATCTGATGTAGTTCCTCCGAAATATGCGGGGCAAAAGGATGCAGTAAGATTAAAAATTGAGTGATAGATTCCAGGGTAATAAACTCGTCCTTTATTTCATTATGAAATTCCATAAACGCCGAAATGGACGTATTGAATCTAAAATTTTCAATATCTTCAGTAATTTTTTTAATTAGTTTGTGCATTGCTCTCTGCACCTTCTCCGTGTCTTTTATTTCCGGCTTCCGATTTTCTGATTTTCTGATTTTCTGATGAGGTGCTTCCACAATTTCATTTACCCACGTCCACACCCTGTCTAAAAACCGCTTTACTCCCACTACACCCTTGTCATTCCAAGAGACCGTGGCTTCGTGGGGGCCTAAAAATAATTCATACATCCTTAATGTGTCAGCGCCGTGGCTCTTAACCACTTCATCAGGATTAACCACATTACCCCGGCTCTTGGACATTTTCTCCCCGTCAGGGCCTAAAATAATACCATGTGGATGGCGTTTAGTGTAAGGCTCCTTTGATGATACCAAACCTTGGTCATACAAAAATAAATTCCAAAACCGGCTATAAAGCAAATGCAAAGTGGTGTGCTCCATCCCGCCGAAATAAATATCTACCGGTTGCCAGTATTTTAACTTCTTCATGTCGGCAAACTTTTGTTTATTCTTGGAGTCGGCGTATCTGAGCCAATACCAAGAACTGCCGGCCCATTGAGGCATGGTATTGGTTTCGCGCCAAGCGGTTTTTTTACATTTTGGACAAGTGGTTTTTAACCATTTTTTAATATTTGCCAAGGGCGATTCGCCCGTGCCGGTTGGTTCGTATTTTTTTACCTTTGGCAACATTACCGGCAAATCCTTTTCCGGGACCGGGACAATTCCGCAATCTTCACAGTGAATAAGCGGAATCGGCTCGCCCCAATAACGCTGGCGGGAAAATACCCAATCACGAAGTTTGTACTGCACTGTTAATTTGCCAAACTCCTCGCCCATTTTTATAATTGCTTCGACGGTTTTTAGCCCGTTAAATTTATCGGAATTTATTACTAACCCATAATCAACGAATGCTACGCTTTTAGTTTTTTTAAAAACGAAAAGTATGTCCTGGAAACCATCATCATTAAATCCTTTTTCCATATAATCTACAATTTCAAAACCTAAACTCTTTAACTCTTCTTCCACTTCATTTTTCTTCCAAAATTTAAAGTACCTTAAACTTTCCATCTTTGGATCTTTGACAAAATGTTCAGTGGCTTTTTTGTAATCCATTAAACTCAGGGCAAAGATACCATTGTCTCTTAAGCCTAAATTAATCTTAGCCACTACCAATTTAAATTGCTCACGATTAAAATGCAATAAAACCTTATTTGCAAAAATTAAATCATATGAATTAAGATCTATTTTGTCAGTGAACGCATTTAATTTTTTAATTTCTTTACCTAAACCTTTTTGGTAACTAATAAAGCTTTCCGCTGCATCAGTCCTCTCAACTTTATAACCACGGCTTTCGATATAGTCAGAGTCCAAGCCCCTACCACTGCCCAATTCCAAAATTTTATCTGTTTTCTTTATTTTTTTTAAAAAATCATCTACCCATTGTTTAAAGACACCATCAACCCCTCGGGTAGTTCTTTGAATATATTTATCCGCATGGTCTTCATAGGTTTTTAAAGTTATAGTGTTTTTTTCATCGATGTTAACTACCGGGTATACTACTTGCTTAATCGGTAAATTATATCTGGTAGCAAACTCAAAGTCGCGCTCATCGTGAGCCGGCACTGCCATAATCGCTCCGGTGCCGTAATGACCTAAAACATAATCAGCTACCCACACGGTAACCTCTTCTTTGGTTGCAGGGTTAATAGCAAACAAACCTTTTAATTTTACTCCGGTTTTTTCCTTGCCTTCCGCGGTTCTTTCCATTTCCGCCTTCCCCTTTGCCTTTTCTATGTATTTCTTCACCTCGTCATAATTCGTAATTCTTGATTCATAATTCTGAATCAGCGGATGTTCCGGCGCCACCACCATATAAGTCGCGCCGAAAATGGTATCAGGTCTGGTGGTAAAAACTTTAATCGATGGCGCGCAATTTTCCAATAAAAAAGGTTCTTCATTACCATCAAAATGCGATTTAGTTGCGACCTGTTTTAACCACAGCCCATTTAATTCTTTTGCCAAAGACTGCCCGTCAGCTAAAGGAACGACATGGTCGGTCTCATCAGATATAGAAATAAAATTTTGTGCTTGAGCTTTAATTTTTTTGAAGTCAAAGCCTCTCTGAATTGCTTCTACCACACTTTTACGTGCTTTGCCGTCAGAAAACCTGCCAAGATACGGAGTAGATGCCAATATTACTTTATTTACTTTAATTCCTTGTTCCAACAAACGTAATGCTACAATCCCCCCAAAAGAATGACCTAAAATAACTGTTGATTCATCGAGCTTACAATTTTTCTTTACAAAATCAACTTGTTCTAAATCGCTCGGCTCATCGCCACCCGGCATTGCCGGTACCTGAACTTCGTATCCCAGTTTTTCCAACTTATTTTTTAACCAAGGTAAAAATGATTCTTCGGGTGAACTACCGCGTCCATGCAATAGCACAAACCTCTTAACACTCGGTTGATGTATGCCAAATTTAATTTCCGCGCCCGTGCTTTTACCAATCCAGTTTGCCTGTTGGAGTTTAACGGCCCCCGGCCACTCGGGCAAGTTTTTCAAACCTTCCAATAATTTTTCCGCGTAAGCGGTTATCCGCAAATACCACTGGCGCAATTCTTTTTTCTGTACGGCAGTACCGCAACGTTCACATTTACCGTCAATGACTTCTTCATTGGCCAGCCCGGTTTTATCTTTGGGGCACCAATTAATAAGTCCCGTGGCTTCGTATGCCAAACCTTTTTTGTAAAATTGCAAAAATAACCACTGCGTCCATTTGTAGTATTCCGGATCCGTGGTGTTAATTTCCCGGTTCCAATCAAAACTCAAGCCCCAACTCTGAATTTGCCTTTTGGCATTTTTAATATTTGAGGCAGTGGTAATGGAAGGATGTACCCCCATTTTTATGGCATAATTTTCCGCCGGCAACCCAAAAGCGTCCCAGCCCATGGGGAAAAGTGTTTCAAAACCCTTCATCCGGTTAAACCGGGCCACAACGTCTCCCGCCACATACGGACGCAAATGGCCCATATGCAAACCGGCGCCTGAAGGATAAGGAAATTCCACCAGGATGTATTTTTTTTGCTTCTTGGAATTATCGATTGCGGAAAAAATTTTATTCTCTTCCCAAAATTTTTGCCATTTTAATTCAGTTTTTTGAGGATTGTACTTTTGCATATGTTTATTGATTATTGTAGTCTGCCGATTTATCGGCCTTTAATCATATCTGCTTGGCCTGATAAATCAGGCGACTACATTATACGTTTTATTTAGTTATGGTAGTTTGCCGATTTATCGGCTCTTAAAAGCATTTACTTTTCAGCCTGATGAATCAGGCAACTACGCAATACATTTATTGATTATTATGATCTACCTGATTATCGGCCTGATGAATCAGGCAACTACAGTATAACTTAATTGATTATTGTAGTCTGCCGATTTATCGGCTATTTATAGAATTGTTCAAATTTAATAATTTCTTCCTGTGGATTATTAATTACATACTGTCTAATTTTTTCCAAAGCTTTCTCATTTCTAACCACATGCTCATAATAATTTGGTTGCCAAACAAACATCTGAAATTTATGTGACACCTTAGCTTTAAACCTTCTCACAACTTCTCCGAGACCGAATGAACATTGTCTTAAAATAAATATGATATGCGCATGATTTGGCATTATTACAAAATAATCCAAACTTAAACCTAAGGTTTTATTTTTTAAATCAGTAGGTTCTGATTCAATTTCCTGCTCTCTGCCTTTAAAAATATTTTCTCTTTTGTCAGCTACCACAGTTACAAAATAATAGCCATCACTTTTGTAGTCAAACTTTTTTAGTCTGATATTTTTTATGCCTCTCATAACTTGGCCGATAAATCGGCAGACTACACTTTAAATAATCTTTTCGCGTTCTCTGTAATTATTTTTTCTATTTCATCAGCTGATAAATTTTTAATTTGTGCGCTAACAGATCCCTCGGATGCCTCGGGATGGCAAAAATTAGATTTTAAATAAAGTACGGGCATTGTCAAAGGTTATTTTTTCTACCTCATTAACCGATAACTCTCTAATTTTTGCCACTTTTTCCGCCACGTATTTCACAAATAGGGGCTCATTTCTTTTTCCTCGCATTGGCACGGGCGACAAGTAGGGGCAATCAGTCTCAAGCAGTATTCTATCCAATGGTGTTAGTTGCGCCAACTTTTCCATATTGCCGGTTTTATCGTCCACCTCGGCGGATGGCCGGCTATTTTGATTTTTTGGTCGGCCAAATGTAATAATGCCGTTAAACGAAACATACACGCCTAAGTCTAAAAATTTCTGCAGGACTTCGGGACTGCCGGTGTAGGAATGCAGAACAGCTTTTAGCTGGTAACTGTTAGCTTTTAGATCTGCATCCAAAATGTCCAAAATGTCCAAACATGCATCGTCCGTGCCTTTGGAAGAACGGGAATGAATTACCAAAACTTTATCCAGTTCTTTTGCCAATTGGATTTGTTTTTTAAAAGCTTCCGCTTGTTTGGCTTTAACCGATTGATGAAGACTTACATCATCCGGCAATCTATAATAGTCCAGCCCGCACTCCCCTATCCCGACTGCTTTTGAATTGGATGCTAATTTTTTATATTCTTCGTAATTAAAATCTTCTTCTCTAGTTAAAAAATGTGTCTCTTCCTCATCCACATGCTGAGAATGAGTATGCTCCGGGTGAAGGCCGACCACGGCATATATGCCTTCACTAAATTGATTCGCCAATTCCACGGCCTCGCGCGATGTATCTATTTGAGAACCCACATTAATTACCCAAGTCCCATTGTCCAAAGCCCGTTGCAAAGTTTCCTTAGCATCGTCCTTAAAACTCCTAAAATTAACGTGTGCGTGGGTGTCAATTAACATTTATTTTTCAAAAATTAAATACTCTGAGCTATCTTTACCTGTATTATTTCTAACCTTAAAATGCAAGCCTAAGCTTAATAAATAATCTTGTGTTTTTATATCCGCTTCCCGATTATATTCATTCAAACGATTTAAATCTGTTTTAGTTCTTTGGACAGGTGCTTTTGAATGAATATTATAATACTCCGGGTTTTGGTCAAATAACTGCCTTTTAATAAACCCAAACCTAATCGGAAAAACCCTGCTTTCCCCATTAACCGCCTGAACTCTAAACATCTCTTTTAAAATTTTTTCTGCTTCAAATTGTTTTTCAACCAAATACAATGGACCATTTCTACTTATAATTAAATCAAACGCATTACTTTCAAACGGCATGAGTGAAGCATTGCCTTTTACATAATTTAAACCTCTATTTTTTACTTGATTAGGTGTTTCTAAAGAAAATGAAACAAATTTTTTAGGATAACCTCTTAAATGAATGGCTTTTTCAACTGCCGCTGTTGAGGCTCCTAAATCTAAAGTTTTATTTTTGCGAAGTATGCCCTCAATAGTCAAACCCAAATCATCTAATATTTTCTTTGCTTCAGAAAATATCTTTTCATTTTCTAAGTCTAATCTATGCTGCTCTAAATATTCTCCATCCATTATATTATTCTCGGAAACAGTCGTGGAATATTTTCCACGCTGATGTCTTTTAATGCGGTTATAATTTTTGCACTGGTCCACGGCAAAACCGGGACCAAGGCTGTGGCCAGTTCTTCCAGTTTGCTCAGCAACTGTTCAATATCTTTTTTTGCTTTTTCCGGGTCAATTTTAATTACTTTAAACGGTTCATTTTTTTGGATAAACTCGTCGCAGGCCTGAACTTTTTTCCAAATTTCATCCATATATTTTTGGAGTTGATAGTTATCAATCAACGAATTTTTCCCATCATGATTCAACCTCTCTGCCTCGGATGCACTCGGCTTCTCCCCTCGCCAGGGGAGAAGGGACGCAGACGCCGCCATTTTCAAAATCCTGCTGGTCAAATTCCCTATTCCATTGGCCAGTCCGGCATTATAACTTTCCGCAAAACGTTCCCAGGTGTAATCGCCGTCTTCAAAAGTCGGAATTTCGCGAAGTAAATAATAGCGCAAAGCTTCTGTCGCCTGCTCTGTATGTAAACCTTTTTCTATGAGTTGATTAATAATTGCATAAGGATCGGCCACATTACCCAATGACTTGGACATTTTTTGCCCGCCACTGGTTATAAACCCATGAATAATTATTTGTTTGGAATTTGGCAAGCCCGCGGACATTAACATTGCCTGCCACATGGCGGACTGTTGGCGGAGGTTATCTTTACCGGCAATTTGAACGCCCGGCCAATAATCCTGGAACTCAAAACCCTCACCCTGCCCTCTCTCAGAGGGAGAGGAGGGAGAAGGAGGCCAGCCCAAAGTTGAAACGTAATTGATGAGCGCGTCAAACCACACATACATAACATGGTTTTCGTCCCCCGGAACCGGAATACCCCAGGACATTTTTTCCTTTAACCGGGAAACACTAAAATCTTCCAGGCCGTTTTTTACAAATTCCTTAATTTCGTTAAAGCGGAAATCCGGCACCACAAAGTCCGGCTGTTTTTGGTACAAATCCAAAAGCGGTTGTTGGTATTTGGACCAGCGAAAAAAATAGTTTTCCTCTTCGCGGATTTCCAATTCCAAATTCGGATGAATAGGACATTTACCGTCCACCAGCTCACTTTCGGTCTTCCCTAGCTCACAACCCACGCAATACTTGGTTTTATAATTCTTTTTATAAATATCGCCGTTTTTTTCACATTGACGCCAAAATTCCTGCGCTGCCTCAACATGATGGGCGTCTGTGGTGCGGATAAAATGAATTTCGGGGCTAATTCCCAAAGCCGGCATAAGTTTTTTAAACTTATCCGCGTATTCATCTACATAACTTTGCACGTCCTGATTATTTTCCTGCGCCTTTTGAAAGATTTTCTGCCCGTGTTCGTCTGTACCGGTATTAAAAAACACATCCTGGTTTAAAACTTCTTTGTGGTAACGGGCAATAACGTCGGCCTGAACCATTTCTAAAGCAAACCCTAAATGAGGGTCTGAATTAACGTAAGGCAAAGCTGTGGTGATGTAGAATTTATTTTTGCTCATTGGTAATAATATCAATTATTATCTCAGTATCAATAATATCTTTATACCACGATCATGATATTAGGAAATTGATGGATATTGAGATGCTAAATAAAAACTAAAAAAGGCATTTAGCCTTTTTATTATAACGATTTATTGAGTTTTTAACAAATTTACGGCTGTGATGTATTTTTAGCCGACCAAAATTCATTCACCACCACTGTAAAGGCGCTGACCAAGGGCACGGCGATGAGTAAACCCACGACTCCGGCCAACTTAAAACCAACCAACAAAGCCACCAAAACTACCAAAGGCGAGGTGCCGACAGTTTTTTCCATAATTTTTGGCACTAACACATAGCCTTCTACTTTTTGAATCAGCAAATATAAAAGCGCCACGACAATCGCCAACGGTGGGTTCTGAATAAAGGCAAATAATACTCCCGGTACTGCGGACAAAAACGGCCCAATGTAAGGAACTATCTCCAAAAGACCGGCTAAGAGTGCCAAAAATAAAGCATACTTAATTCCTAAAAGGGAAAGTCCAATCCAAGTAAACACAAAAATTGCTACACTTAAAATAGCCTGGCCTAAAATCCATAAGCCCATTTTCCTTTGAATTTTTTCCATTAAGTTCATGGTAAATTCCTGGTGCTTGTCCGGCAATAGGGCGGAAATAAATTTTTTCATTCCCTTTTCTTCAGCCACCAAATAAAATGAAATCACCAGAACCGAAATAAAAGTCAAAAAGCCGCTAAAAATACCAAAAGTTTTTACCACAAATGAAGTACCGCCGGAACCGGCAAACAAATTTTTTACGTATTCCGAAAGATCAACACTGGCAAAAATAGTACTTCCTAAACGTTCGTGCAAAGCCACGGAATACGCGGGAATATTGTTACGAAATAAAACAAACTGCTCAACAGCCGGCGGAATAAGCAAATAAATTACCACTCCGGCCATCCCCAGTACCAAGGCGTATACGGTTAACACGCTAACAAACCGTGGAACTCGTTTGGCATTAAAATAATCCACTAGCGGGTCTAGTGCTGAAGCTAAAATTAAAGACAATAATAAAATTAAAATAATGTCCCGAATCACCCACAAAAACGCCAAAAGTAACCCGGCTAAAACAACCTTTAAAATTATCTTGGTAGAATTTTCCAACTCATTGTACTTCATATAAACGCAGATAAATCGCTGATGTTAACTGCAACCGCTGATTATACGCGGATACTATTTAATACAAAATAATCCAGCCACTTAAGCGGAAGGATTATTTTTGGCTTCGTCTTTTAAACGTCCCTTTAAAATATCTATGGCGTTATCGCAATACGCGATTACTTGTTCCAACAAAAATTCGGTTACGCCTTCGCTTTTTATATCGCGGATGAGGATGGTTTTAATGGTATTGTCCAAACCGGACTGTTCAATAATACCGACTAATTCTTCCACAGTAATTGTCTGGTCCATATTATTGAAGTCTCCTTTGCTGAAACAATTTCTTAATACCTTCAAACCCTTTTAAAGTACCTTGTTGGGATTCTCGGGACAAATTTCCGACAGTGTATGCAAAATCAGCAGAAGGCACCAGCGCTCCCCTATTTTTTACCTCATTTTTTATAAAGACATTCTCTCCTGCTGTTAACGAATGTTTGCTTGCGCTTTCTGGCATAAATTTAATTCCTTTTTTATTTCTTGAGGTTATCCCTCAAAGACTTTAAGATTTTAATATCTACTTTGACTTTATCATGCTCGGTTTCCAAAATCAAGGGCATAGAGCGAAGCACTTCATTACTCTCCCCCTCTGACGGGGTAGAGAGGGTTGATGACAAACTCCCCAAAAACTCCCCGAAACCCTTTTTCCCAATCAGTCCTTCACCAATATGTTCGTGGCGGTCTTTCCGTGCACCCAATTCTACCTTGGAATCGTTAATATGGCTCATTTTCAACCATTTTAAACCAATTATTTTATCAAACTGCTTTATCCAATCGCCTTTTCTAACATCATAACCGCTCGCCCAGGCATGCTGAGTATCAAAACATATCCCGCCAAAACCGGGATGCTTTTTTAGCGGTTCCATTAACTCGGCCACCTCTTCAAAAGTATCGCCCAAAATTTCCCCGGCTCCGGCTGCTATTTCAATTAAAAGTTGTGATGTTCCTTTGTACCCGTCTAAAACTTTTTTTAAGCCTTCTTGCGCCTGCTTAATGGCTTTGGCTTTGCCCAAATCTTTTCCGCTACCGGTATGGAACATAACAAATTTGCCACCTAGCAGGCTGGCGCGCTCCAATTCTCCGCGGACGATTGCTATTGAGCTGTGATAGGTTTGAGGCTTGCCTGAGCCAAAATTTATGTAATACGGGCAATGTACCACGAAATCACACCCCCACCTTCCCTCCCCCATCAAAGGGGAGGAACTTTCGTTTACTTTTCCCTCCCCCTTGTGGGGAGGGTTAGGCCTGCCCCGTACCGAAGCCGACGGACATCGGAGCGACTGGTACTGGGGGAGGGGGTAATACTTATGCATTTCATCTTTAAATTTTTCTACCACCTCCCCGGTTAATTCCGGTGCCGGTCCGCCTTGCGGACTGCGCGTAAAAATTTGAAAAGTCTCACAACCTAAAAAAGCCGCGCGTTCTGGTGCGTTAAAAACACCTCCGGCAATGGACACGTGACAACCAATAGTAAATACCTTATTATTCTCCCCAAGTCTGGGGAGATGCTCCGAAGGAGCAGAGAGGTTGTTTTTTTTCATAAATAGCAAATTTTATTTCGTTTTTAACCATTGGGTAATTTTATCTTGAGTTTCTAAATAGCAAAGCCCTGCCCAATTAGCGGAATTTTTTTGGCCTTCCTGCAAAGCCTCCAACATATCCCACCACTTCACTTCCGTAATTTCCCCATCGTTAAATTTAATATCCGACTTTTTACCGTCAAATAAAAGCGCGTAAAGCCAGACAAAATGTTTGGAAGTTTGACTTTTTCGGGTGTCTAAAAAAAATAAATCTTCAGGTAAAACTTTTAAACCAATCTCTTCTTCGAGTTCCTCCACCGCATTACTTAAAGGCGCTTGTTTGTATTGCACGTGCCCGCCAAAAGCCATTTGCCACCTGCCCGGATTTTGATTTAAGTTCTCACTGCGCTTTGAACATAAAATTCTACCTTCCGGATTCACCACAAATATCCCCGTGCCAATGTGCCAAAAATTCAATGGCTGGGTATGGACTTCGCTCCGCGTTTTTCCTTCAGTTGGCTTACCGTTTTCATCACAGCATTGGAGCATCTCATCTTCGGGGTTGGGAAAAATATGCATAATTTATTATTCAATATAGGTTATCTCTCCAAATTTGGAGAGTAGTTTGCCGATTTATCGGCCATTTTGCCGAGAAGCCTGATAAATCAGGCAACTACATTATTAAACTTCCTGCTCGTAAATATTTCCATAGTAGTTCTTCCCAAACTGTAGATTGTTTTCTTAATTGTTTTAAAGAATCAATCAAATAATCATTTCTCTTCATACGACCTCTCCCCATTCCCTCCCCAAACTTTGGGAGGGAGACTAAAAGGTTAAAATCTTTTTAAAGATTTTGTCATTTTTATACGGCCCAATTATAGCCAAACTCATATTTTTTTTCTGAAATAAATCCTGTGCTACTTTTTTTATTTCTACTGCGGTAACGGCGTCAATTTTTTTAAACACTTCCTTGGGACTTAAAATTTTCGGTTTAAAAGCTGTTGCTTCTACCACCCAATCTAAACGTGCCTGATTATCTTCCAAAGCTAAAATTGTTCTGCCTTTTAAATACTCTTTAGCTTTTTTTAATTCTTCGTTTCCGACAAGAATTTTTTTAACTTTTTCCAGCTCCTCTAAAATAACTTTAATAGCTTCTTCAATTTTAATTACTTGGACGCCGGCGCGTACGCCAAATACTCCGGTATCCTGATACGCCGAACCGGAAGCGGAAACGTAGTAAGCCAATCCCCTTTTTTCCCGGACTTCGGTAAATAATCGGCCGGACATTCCGCCGGAAAGCACGGCAGACATAACCGTCTGCGCCGCAACCTGTTTATGACCATACGGCAAACCTTTAAAACCAAAGGACAAATGTGCCTGTTCGGTTTGTTTAAACTGCAAACTTAAACGAGGAGTTGTTTGCTTGTCTTTTGTCTTCTCCCAACCGTGAAATTTCTTTTTTGGAACAGCTTCCCAATATTTTTTAATTAATGCGTTTAATTTTTGCTTATTATACTTACCCGAAACTCCCAAAATCATATTTGGTGTTTGATAGTGCCTATTTGTGTAGTCCGCGAACATTTCGCGGGTAAACTTAACCACCGTGTCTTTGGTGCCGGCAATATCACGGCCCAACGGTTCATTCGGCCACATAACATTTTCCAAAATATTTTCAATTTCGTACATTGGCGTGTCCTTGTACATATTTATTTCTTCCACAATTACGCCTTTTTCTTTTTCCAATTCAACCGAATCCAATAACGGATTTTGAATCATATCCGTAAGCAGTTCAAAAATTAATTCCAAATGTTTGCTGGCTGCCTTAATATAAAACTGCGTATGTTCCTTGCCCGTATTGGCATTCATTTCTCCGCCAATGGAATCCACAATGGAAGAAATTGCCATGGCGCTTGGATATTTTTTTGTGCCTTTAAACAAAAAGTGTTCAAGAAAATGGGAAATCCCGCTTTCTTTTTCCGTTTCGCTTCTGGAGCCGGTTTTTACAAAAAAATCCACCACCACGCTTTCCGCGTCCTGGGACGGAACTTCTAAAACGGTAAGACCGTTAGCTAACTTCCTTTTTTGATATTTCATAATTTAAGTACTTTATTGGTTTTTTAAATAATCCTCAAACCTTTTAAGTTGTGTCTCTGATTCTTTTAAAAATATTTCTACAAGCCCTTCTGCATCGGGAAAATCCATTATTTCTTTCAGAACTTGTTCATAATGTGCCAAAAGATTAGCAGGAATCTCCAAGATCATCTGAATGTGACTTTGATCTTCAGGAATTATATTCCTTGCTATTCCTTGACTAATAGCTTCAGATGTTTCAGTTGATGGGACTGCCACAAGTTTTCTTTGACTAATATTATACAGTAAATCCTCAAATCTTCTGCCTTGGCCAAATTTAGAGGCAGTACCTAATGAACCACCAAGTTGGTCTCTTACGTCATTACCAACGGTAGCCTCTTTTTGGAGCTCTAAAAGAAGGCCTCTATTCTCTGATTGCAATGCTACCAGTTTTTCCCGGATTGGTTTAAATTGTAGCTCAAGCTGTGAAATCAATGTCTCTCTCGGACTTATTTCCCTTGAATTATCCATAAATAAAATCTAATTTATTAATTTATAAAATATTTTCTTCCAGCCTTGTTGGCTGATAAATAAATTTATTAACTTTATTGCCTTTTAAATATACCAAATCCTCAATTCTTATGCCACCTAGGCGTGGAATATAGACTCCGGGTTCAATACTAAAGACCATGCCGGGTTTTAATATGTCTTTAGAGTTTGGCGATAAATTCGGTAGTTCGTGAATTTCCAAACCAGTTCCGTGTCCGAGTGAATGAATAAAATATTTGTCCAAACCCTTCTCTGCCAGAACGTCCACGGCTTTCTGGTAAACATCGCCACCCATAACTCCTGTGTCATTGCGAGCCCCGAGTGCTGCCGAGGGACGTGGCAATCCCTTTTTTGATTTTAGATTGCTTCGGTCGGATGCACTCCCTCGCAATGACACAAAATTTATACTTTCATTATACGCCTTTTCCACCTGATTATAGGCCAATTCCAGTTTCGGATGAACCTTTTTTAAAAACACAGTCCGCGTAAAATCACTGCAATAATTTTTATACTTAAAACCAAAATCTATAATAATGGATTCCCCTGCCTTCAGGCGCTTACTTGACGGCACATGGTGCGGGATTGCGGCATTTACTCCGCTGGCAACAATTGGCGGAAAAGAAACATCTTCCGCTCCTAGTTTAAGACCCGCTGATCGAATAAAATTTGCCAATCCTAATTCCGTAATAGCAGGCCGAGGGCCCGCACTACATAAACGTTTTTTTATCTGTAAAAAAACCGCTTCCACAATCTGCATAGACTTTCTAATTTTCGCAATTTCCGATGCGTCTTTTACCTGTCGCTGATAATCCACCGGACTTTTTACGTGTGTGATTTTAATCTTTAATCCGGGATCTTTTCCGCCAAAGGCGGATCCGCCTTTGGCGGAAATTTTTTGCTTAATATATTCATATTCCTTAAACGTAAACTCATCTTCCAACTCTAAGTTAGGCGCTTTACCTAAGTAAAGCGGTATGTTTTTTAACCTGTCCGATTTCATTCCCGGTGCCAATTCCAACCCATCGCCAAAAAATACCACGGCGTGCCCTCTTCTCCCTTTGGGAGAAGAGGCCCGAAGGGCAGATGAGGGTTTAATTAAAAGGTACCCACTCATAAAAGACCGCCCTGTTAAGTAAAACAGGTTTTCTTTTTTCTTAATTAGAATCGGATTTTTTATTTGCGCCTGTAACTTGCGCAAGCGCTTGAAACTCATAAAAAAATTAAAATTATAAATAGCGTCGCGACCCTCTATCTATCTTCATCACCCTATGAACACCTTTGCGTTTGCTTTCGTACATACTAGAATCGGCAACCTTCACTACTTCATCCAGCTCGTCAGTAGCACTAACAGCTGCCATACCGATACTCGCCGTTACTTCATGGCTTTTCTCTGAAATATTAAAATTTGTAGCTAAATAGGGGTCTCCGTGTTCGTTTTTGGGAAATTTTGCGGTAACATCAGCTATCATACCTTCAACAAAAACCGCAAATTCATCACCGCCAATCCTTCCGACAATTACCTCCGAGCCGGCAAAAATCTCCTTTAACTTATTTGCAATTGCCCTTAAAGCTATATTGCCCGCCTCATGGCCGTATGTGTCGTTTATTGGTTTAAACTTATTAGCATCTGCCAACACATATACACCACTCATTCCACTATCTTTTCTTTCCCTCATAGCATTAAAAAACCTTTACCATTCGGCCTATAAGTAGGTAGTCTTATAATATCCCTACCGTTGGGCGGGCTAGCTGGATCTATTGGTTCCCGTTTTGAAAATTCAGACATATAAATTAATTTTTTCCGATAAATATTTAACTAAGTCTTCAATTTTTACTCTGGGTTGTTGCTTAGTATCGCGGTCGCGGACGGTAACACAGTTGTCTTTTTCCACAGTGTCAAAGTCTACGGTAATGCAAAACGGCGTGCCGATTTCGTCCTGGCTATAATAGCGCTTACCCACGTTCCCCCGGTCATCCCAGGCTACGGTAAAATGTTTTTTGAGATTGTTATAAATTTCTCGCGCCTTACCGACTAATTGTTCTTTGTTTTTCAAAAGCGGAAAAACCGCGACTTTGTATGGCGCTAATTTTGCGGGAAGGCGAAGCACCACGTTTTCCGGATTACTGTCGTCAAACGCTTCACAGAGCACGGCGAGCACGCTTCTATCCACTCCCCAGGTGGGCTCTATACAGTGGGGTAATATTTTTTCCCCGGTTTGTGGGTCTGTGTAGCAAATATCTTGCTTGGATGCTTCCATATGATTTTTCAAGTCAAAATCCGTCCTGTAAGCCAAACCGTAAAGCTCACTTACGCCAAACGGAAAATGATATTCAAAATCTATGGTGCGCTTACTGTAATGCGCCAGCTCTTCTTTTGGCACTTCCAGTTCGTGAATATGTTCCCATTTAATTCCCAAAACGTCGGTAATCCAAGTTTTCATTTCGCTCCGCCACATTTCAAACACGTTATTCCACTCTTCGTCTTTTTGAGGCGGGCGGATGAAATACTCAATTTCCATTTGCTCAAATTCGCGCGTGCGGAAAATAAAATTCCCCGGGGTAATTTCGTTTCTAAAAGCCTTACCGATTTGGCCTATGCCAAACGGCAATTGTTTGCGCGATGTGTCCAAAACATTTTTAAAATCCACAAACATTGCTTGCGCCGTTTCCGGACGAAAGTATGCGAGGTTTGATTTTTCTTCTGATGGTCCAATAAATGTTTTAAACATTAAATTAAAACTCGATGGCTCACTAAAATTTATTTGTGCATCCACTCCACAAATTGGGCATTTTGCTCCAGCTGATATTTTAAACTGAAATCCTCCAGACTGATTTTTTGAAGCCTCTATCCCAGGAATTTGATCAAACCTAAATCTATTATGGCATTTTTTACATTCCACCAAAGGATCGGAAAAATTCGCCAAATGCCCGCTGGCTTGCCAGACTTTGGTATTCATAATTAAAGCCGCGTCTATGCCAACCATATCGTCGCGTTGTTGAATAAACCGTTTCCACCATTCCTGCTTAATATTATTTTTTAATTCCACGCCCAAAGGCCCGTAGTCCCAACTATTGGCCATCCCGCCGTAAATTTCCGAGCCCGGGAAAACAAACCCGCGCCGTTTGCACAAACTTACTATCTTCTCCATCAATTCATTTTTTTCAGCCATTTTAATCTATTTAATTCTGCCTGAATTATATCATAAAACCCTTAATACTTACTACTTATTCCCTACTTCTTTGTAATCTTTTACCATATCTCCAAAATAATCGTAAGTTATGGCGGTGCGGATTTTTTTCATTAAATTTAAATAAAAACGTAAGTTGTGCATGGTGGCCAAGCGTATAGCCAAAGGCTCGCCCGTGGCAAATAAATGGCGCAAATAACTTTTGGTATGATTCAAACACAAATAACAATCACATTGGTTATCTACCGTAGTAAAGTCTTCTTTGTATTTTTCCAAACGGATGTCCATGGTGCTATAGCCTTCTTTACCGTCTTGATCTTTCGCACTAATATACAACCGCCCATGACGCGCTTCCCTGGTCGGAATTACACAATCAAATGTATCGCAGCCGTGGCTTACTGCCTGTACTATATCAAACGGTGTGCCCACGCCCAAAAGATGCTTGGGCGAAGTTTCCGGCAAATGTGGAATACTGGCTTCCACGGCTTTCATCATTTCACTGTGTGGTTCACCCACTGCCACTCCGCCAATTGCAAAACCTTCAAAACCCAAACTCACCATATCTTTCGCCGACTGCTCGCGCAAATCCGGAAAAGATGCGCCCTGAACAATCCCCCACAATTTTTGGCCGGGATTTACCGGGTCGCCGTCTATTATAATTTTTTGATACTCTTTGATTGCTCGCTCTGCCCAGCGCTTGGTAAGCGCAATGGATTCCTTGCTTCTTTCATATTCAAACGGGTAGCCGGGAAAATCGTCCAGAATAAGACAAATATCACTACCAAGATTGGCCTGAATGTCTATGCTTTTTTCGGGAGATAAAATTTCCGTGCGCCCGTCCATATCGAACTGAAACACCACGCCCCCTTCCCCCACTTTGCGCGTTTTTGCCAAAGAATAAACCTGAAAACCTCCACTGTCGGTAAATATCGGTCCTTTCCAATTCATAAACCCATGGAGTCCGCCGGCTTTATAAATAAGCGCGTCGCCCGGACGTTGCCACAAATGATAAGTATTGGCCAGCACCATTTCCGCGCCCCAAAATTTTAACTCCTCGGAGGTGACGGACTTTACCGCGCCCTTGGTGCCAATCGGCAAAAACGCCGGTGTATTTATATCCCCGTGCGCGGTATGAATTATTCCGGTGCGAGCTTTATTTGTTCCATCGGATTTTAATATATCAAAATAAGGCATAGGGGTAGTATAACTTATTCGCCCAGTTAAATAAAACCTTTAGATTTTGATTTGCAACGCAAATCATTTATAGGGTGATATAGTGGTGGTATTCTAAAATTAACTCTTTGTTTTCCATCCCGAATGCATCTGAGGGATCTCTTTGTGCTTGTTTACACAATGATTAACAGATTTTTCTCTCGGATGACACTGCCTCGAAATGGTTGTATTTAGAACGCTACCACTATACATAGTCCTTTACATAAGCCCATTACCGATTTCCTTTTGCTCGGTTATGTGTTTTGCACAGCATCTCACAATTCTTGGCTGAAGTTGCGCCACCTTTACTCCAGGCCGCTACATGATCGGCTTCCATTTCGGAAAAATTCCAAATCTTATCCTTGTTAGCATCATGACCAATAGCACAGTGTGAGCAGTTCGATATACTCTTAGTTTCGGCTTTAGTAGTTTGTGTTGAGTAAACAGTTTTCTTAGTTGCTTCGTCAAAGACCCTAACGTCAAGCAATTTTGTGTCATCGGAACCACCGAGGATATACTCAAAAATACCTTTGCGATTTTTGACATACGGATCACCATAGAGTTTACGCATCTCTTTTGACACTTTCGTCGGGTTATAAGCTGTCTTATGATACACCTCATACAGTCGCCCCCATTCTAGTCCACGCATCTCACTCTCTACATCTACAAATACACCAGACACCCAATCAATCACACTGCTGAAATACTTTTTCAACTCGGTAATATTTTTTTCAAAACGATGACTGCTCATATAATCGCCAATATTGCTTTTACTTACCCAATCAAGCGCGCATTCCAAAAAATCTTGCCTGTTGGCGCTACCCGACACATACGCACTCCATTTTTGGATATTGGAGTTTTGGCTATTGCTAAATTCCTCCTTACCGAGCGTCACAAATGGTCCTGAATACACGGCATTGAGCAACTCTTGAGGATTAAGTGGAACACCGGCAATATTGATTGTTCTAAACCATTCTTTTATCTGACTTTCTGTCCCTTCGCATTCATAGATGAGCAATTTTGTTTCCAAAATCTTGGTTTTCTTGTCTTTAGCCATACCGCTAAAATTTTGTGGATTTCCGTTCTCGTCTTTGATAGCAAATTTATCAGTCACAAAACGTCCAACACTAGTGATGCGCTGTTGCCCGTCCAAAACTTCCAGATTGTTTAGAGATACCTGATTAAAATAAATTAAACCTATTGGGTAACCTTTGAGTATTGAGTCAATAACGGCAATCTCTCTTTTTCCGCCATCTGAAGCATAAATATAGTTGCGCTGATACTCCGGCTGAATAGTGAGCTTGCCAGACAAGCCGAATAATCCTTTGCCCTCCAGTTCGTTATAGACGAACCCTTCGCAAATATCTTTGACAGTGATGTCAGTTTTTAAAATTGTTTTCATAATATTAAAATTTTTATTAATTTTTATCTTTTGTTTTTTTCTCAACTGCACTAATTGGTGGTTTTGCTTTTTTCATGTTATTTTTTCTCAATTCGCTTCTCGCGGAAAGCGTCGTCAAATATTTCATAATAATCGGCATAGATATATTTCTGTCCATAATCCGCATCGCCAAGAGGCTCAAGGATTTTTAGACCCTTGAGTCGTTCAATCACATTGTACGCTCCTGGAGCAGTGAAGCCCGTCCACTTCATTATTTCTGCCACACCGACGATCGGTTGACCAAACAACTTACGCACTATCTCTAGTGTGGACTCAGCCGATTTTTTGCCAAGTTTGTGCATTTTAGCAAAATCGCGGTCCCGCAGTGCAGTGATTTTTGTGCAAGTTTCAATAGAAGAGTTGGCAATTTCTGCGACACCTTCAAGGAAAAATTCCAACCAGCCGTCAATATCTGCATCTTCGTCATGGTATGCCTGCAATTTTTGGTAATACAGCTTTTGGTATTTCTTGAAGTAGTTAGAGAGATACAGCACAGGCAATTCTAAAAGTTTTGCATGTTGAATATACATAGCAATGAGCATTCGCCCAGTTCGACCATTTCCATCAGTGAACGGGTGGATAGTCTCAAACTGTGCATGTAAAAGTCCTGCTTTCACCAATGAAGGATATTCATCCTTCGCATGAATAAATTTTTCAAGGTCATCAAGAGATCTGTGCATATCATCAGGCGCAGGAGGCACAAAAGATGCATCAGCTGGAGTTTTCCCTCCAATCCAATTTTGACTATAGCGAAACTCACCCGGATATGCATGCTGGGTCGAACGCGCGCTGGTCATTAACTTTTTATGAATTTCTTTTATCAATCGTAAAGAGATTGGCAATGTTTCTATTCTCTTCATTCCATAGTTAACGGCTTCAACATAGTGGATAATATCATCAACATCGGGATGTTGGCGTGATTTTTCTTCTGTAACAGAAGCAGCGACTGCATCTTGTAAGGTTGCTTGAGTTCCTTCAATTTGACTGGAGTATGTTGCATCCTTTTTTATGAACATTAAAAGGAAAAAATCTTTATCCGGCAAAAGTTGCGTAATGCCATCAAGTTTACCAACAAGCCTGATTGCTTCTTCATGTTTCTTGTAGAGTCTAGGACTAATGACAAAACCACCCTTTGGAGGAAACTCAAAAGGGGTAAAGGCTCGAAAACCCTCTTTTTGGACTATATATTGGCCTATTTTCAGTTTGTTTATGTTGTTCATATAGATATAAACATATTATGCTATTTCGTTTATATTTGCAAGTCTAATGTCAACTCTTTAAATATCGTTAAATCTTGCCTCACGATACCTTTTCAATCCTCGGCTGACCATTGTCGCCTTCATAGATTATAATTTCACCGATTTGATTGTCTTTTTTCATATTTTCTATAATTATTATGCCAATAAGCACTGAAATGTTCACTGGCATTATTATTACCAAAAAGTTTTTGTAACATTGTTTTGATTTCATCTTTCGTCCTCCCATTTTGCTCTGCCTCCAAATCGTCAATTGAGTGTTGATTGACATCGTAAAGTTTTTTAACGCCAAGATTATTTTCAAAAAACTTATCTATACCAATAGAATTAAATTTCATATAAGTTTCGCAAATCTTCCTGAATGGATTTAGCATTATGTCTGCAGTAGCGTTATCTTCTTCATATAAAAATTGTATTTCTTTCCACAATAATTCATAGTTCGTCTTAAAATCTTGCTTGCCATTTTCAATACTTTTAATGCTTGCATGCTTGCCATCAGAAAGCAGACAATAATTACCATATTTTTCATAAAAACTAATTTCTTTATCGTTGCACTTATATTTTGTCGCCGTGTTTGGGCGAACATTTAGATAAAAATGGCAATTATGTGTTAAAAAAAGAAAATAGTTGCCATCATTAAGATTTCTATAAAATTTTTGGATTTCACTGATCATTAAATATTGCATTGTGTCATCGTTGCTCGTCATCGGATCGTCAAAAACAACAATTTTTGGTTTACTACTACCACTATCAACTTTTTCGAGAGAAAAAATAAAATATAAAAACGCAATAATATTTTTCTCTCCTTTGCTTAACTTCGTTATGTGTCGTACGTCACCATCATGACCCTTGATTTTATATTGTCCTTTTTGACTTTCATCAGTATCGGTTACCAATTCAATAGAAAATGAACACGCGCCCATATTTTTCAAAAGTTCATTTATTTTTCTAGCAATTTCCTTTTCATCTTTTGTTTGCGAAATAAGATCACTTTTTTCTATTTGCCTTGCGACTAATTCTCCCTTTTTATCATTAAGTGCTTTTTCCGCCCCATCTCTACTGGTTTTCAAGGTTGATATTTTCCAGTTTTCTTCATCATACTTAAAAGTATTCAACGCTTTTTTAACTTCATGAAAACGCAAGACATTTTTTGCAGTTTCTTGCTCATTGTTTAAGTTCTTTGAAAAAAGATTATTTTTATCAACTATTTTTTCATAGTCAGTTTTAACACTACTGAAATCAGGTAGCGCTATATCAGTCAATGACTTTGATAGGGTAAACAAATTCTTCTTTTTATCTTCCAGTGCTTTGTTCAAATTACCAAGAAAAGTTTTATGTTCTCCTTTGGTATTTTTAATCTGTAAATTGATATTTTTTATTTGGTCGCCAAACTTATCATAAAAATCACCCCTGTTGATCTCCCGTAAAAAGTCTATATTTTTAAGTTCGGAATCTATTTTCTTGAGCTCATCATCAATACCGGTTTCTAACTTTTTTACTTCGTCATTAAAATAACCACCGAGCAGTTTCCATCGGTCATCACTAATTTCATTCCCACAAAAAGCACACTTCTCGTCATTCTCGTGCTGGTGTATACGCAAACCTTCTCGCGCAAAATTTTGCTTATCTGTATTGCCTTGTAATTCAGAAATAATTTGCTGTTGAAAAACCTTTGATTGTAAAATCGTATTTGTTGATTTTTGATAATCAGACAGTATAATTTCTGGAAAATTTATTTTAGAGACATCATTTTTCTTTTCTGATTTTATAGTTTCATTGTGCTTTTTTATATCATCACTAGAAAGTAACTCTGCACTACTAATTTCTTCTTTAAATGAATTTTTATCATAACTTGTTTTTGCAATTTGTGGATTTGTCTGATTTTTTATTATCTGTGCGGAGTCACTATAAAATTTCTCTATTTTATTAGATTGTTCTTTGTACTTTTTATCCGCTCGTTCTAATTTTATAAAGATATTTTCAGACTTATCTACTGGTTGCTCAATTTCCTTTTTGATATTTACAATTTCAACATCAACCGCATCAATTTTTGTTTGAATTTTAGTATTTTCTGTCCCTAATGCAACTGCCTCTAATCGTTCATTTTCACCAACAACGCCATCGAAGCCACTAAAAATACAGACTTGATAACTATCTTGCTGTTGCGATTTTATTGTATCAGCAATAGTAGTTTTACCTGTACCATTTTTCCCAAAGATAAAATTGATTTTCTTTGTTAGTAAAAGTTCTCTGCTTTTGTTCGCAAATCTTTCTGGAAAACTTTCTAAATTTATTTTTAGTGAAGTTTCCATACTATTTACGTTTAATAAAAATTCTCTTATACACCATCTTTGCAACGTTATTTTCATAGCAACCAGCTGTTGGATTACCTTCCTTGTATGCTCCAGTACCGCCAGCTTTATAATAATCATCAACAAATTTTTTTGTTAAACCTGGTGTTTTCTTAAACTTAGCGTCAACAAGGCCATTATCACTTGTTCCTAAAATTTCAAATTGATCAGGATTGTATTTGTCTAGGAAACTAATCGGCACACCCATTACACCGTCATAGTCACTGGGGATATTTTTAACCAGTGCTATCTCAACGGCATTGTAATTATCATACTTATCAAATGATTTTTTGGTACTAAATTTTATCACATCAGCTTTAGTCATAAGCGGAATTGATTGGTGTAATCGTCCATGGTCAAGGTTGGTAAACCAACGAACACCCTGTACTCTAGTAATATAAACTTTTCTGCCGTCCTCATTTGTCTTTATTTCACGAACCTGGTCCAGATTGGCAATAGCTTCTGGAATTTCATAAAACATTGCTCCGCCATTAACTCTTGCATTGTTGCCGAGCCAAACCCTGTTCTCTTTTATTAGTGGAAAGATTTCTTTATACGTAATGGCGTTAAGATTGCCAATGATTAAAAATTTTTTCTTGTACTCAAAAAGTTGCTTCACATATTCGCGAAACAGACTGAACGGCGGATTTGTTACCACGATGTCGGATTGTTTAAGTAGATTTATACATTCATCACTACGAAAGTCGCCGTCGCCATCCAGTGGCATCCATTCGTTGTGCTTGTTTGCCTTTAACTGCTGGGCAATGTCCTTCAAGTTGAACTCGCCGTCACCGTCTATGTCGCGCACTTCGTTTATAATAAATTTGTTAGCATTTACCTTGGGACGGCCTTTTAATTTTGTGAGAGTTTTGTCATCGCCAAACAAGCTTAACTGTGTGTTGGCTACAGGTGAGGGTTTGTAGCTCGTAGTGATAAGCTGTTTCAATCCAAGTTTATTAAAATTGAGCACGAAATAGCGAAAAAAATTGCTCTCAAACGGATCGTCGCAGTTGCAATAAACCACCTTGTCGCGGAATACATCGGAATTATAATCCAGATACGCTTCAATCTCTTTCTGGATATCACCGTACTGGGTATAAAACTCGTCATTCTTTGCTCTTTTTGCGTTTGTAAGATTTTTGTTAGCCATAATTATTTTCTCTTTATTAAACCATACGCCAAAACGAAATGTTGATTGCCTTATGTAAATTTTTATTCGAAAATTTATTTGTCCATAAAAACTCACAACTAAATTACAGGTTAATATACGCCAAAGATTTTTTTAATTCTTTTTCTATTTCCTCTTGTGTTGGTAATTCTTCCAATTTAATTTTATCTTCTTTGCTATAAAAAGAATTATATACGTCTTTACTTTGCTCGCCTAAATTTTCAAATACGCCTTCTGGTAAATCGTCTATAGTTTTAAGATTGTGCTTTTCCAAGTACAAATCTATAACCATTTCCTGCATAAAATAATTTACGTCAAATATTCTACGCCTTCGCGCCGCGGCAGCTCGTTTGGTTTTAAATCCTTCCTGATATTTATACGCCCATATAGCGCAATCTTCACAAACCATTTTGGGTTTATTGGTATAGGCATCTAAAATCGAGCCGATTCTTTCAAATTTCTTACGGCAATAATAGCAAGGCTTATCTTGCATTTGTGACTTATGCCCTTTGTCAGAATTATTGCGAAAATATTTAAACTTAATTTGTGATAAAATTTCTTCTTTATCCGACATATTACTTTTTCAATCCCTAATTATCAAACTCCGACCTTTAAGTATCACTTTCAACTTTCCTACTTCGCTCAAGACTTCAGCGGACTCACTTTCTAACTTGAACATTTTTCGGTTTCCAATCACTGATGATTATTTTTTTGCCTTTCAATTTTACCACAATACGCTGCTTCTCTTTCCATTTCACTTTTAAACAAATATGTATGAACCATAATTGGCGGGGCGAATATTTTTGTCCTTATATTTAGTATTTGCCATATGTAAGCCCCGGTTAGAAAAAACGCTCTAACGAGGTAAATAATTATGTAAGGAATTAATTACTTATATAATAGCGCTAAAATGAAGTTTTGTTAAATACAGGCTAAAATAGACGCCTTCTGATTATTTCAGAAGGCGTCTATTTTAATTTTTCTTAAATGATACCTATTACTTACAAAGCTGTGCGCTTCGGCATTGAAGTTTGGCTGCCGGGTCTGTTAAGCTATCACAAAGTTTACAGGCTTCCGGGTCTGAGCCGACCGGTTTGGCAGTAGCCGGAATTTTAGCAAAATCCTGAAAAGTAATATTTGCAGGAGGAGTTAAAATTTCATCACTGGCAGTCCAAGCCTCACAACTAAAGTTCATCTGATTATTTAATTGCGCCTCAGCCTGACCTGCAGATTGTGGTTCACTCAAAGACATCTTTACACCCATAGAGCCACCGTCCATCCAAATATAATTATATTTACCATCGGTTATCATATGACTGTTTATTGTTCGTCCGTCTGTTTTTGCCTGAAAATCCCCGCGTAATTTATTATTGCTCATATAAACAACTCCCGAGGAATCCCCCGGCACGGTCGGGTCGTTAAAGGTACATTTTTGTGAAACCGATTGACCCATTAACTCTTTAAGAGTTGTGGATTTTTGGTTAGCCTGTTCCTGTTTTTTTTCGGAGGTTCCTGAATTTTGATTTTTTACGACATTTTTGCGGCTTAGTGTAAACGCCCAAGCTGCTACCAAAAACACCAAGACAGCAACCCCTATCCATATTGCTTTTTTGTTCATATATTTTTTTTTAATTTTTCTTATAGATATTATAACACTAAATTTTTTAATTTCGGTTCAAACCTTCCAATATTTCATTCATCTCTTCACGGGCATCTCCTATTACTCGCTCGGCGCCTTTTACTAAATTTTTTTCAGCCTCTAAAAGTGCCTGTTCAGATTGTAACTTCTCATAATTTTTTAGTAACTGTTATCTTATGCCAAAAAGCTCCTTTCCTCTATACTCCTGCTTTTCCAAATCTGCCACATTCCTGCCTGCTGAGTCAATCTGTGTTAAATAAAAATTATCTTTCCAGCGATTTATTTCGGCCAATTCTACGTCTACCTCACTTACTCCTGGAATAACCGGTTTTGGTTGTGATTCTAGAGTTTCAAAAAATATACCCATATAAATTATATTTAGCCCTTTACTTCTGATTTAAAATTTTGTAATTGACCATAAATTATTTTTATGGTCGGATGTGCATTCAGTTCTTTTAATTTTTGTGCGTCAAAAATCATGGCGAGCAATGCTCCAACATTATTTAGTGCACCTTCATAATGAACGGCTAAATGCTTTAACTCGGGCTTGCCCAAAACATATTCTTTAAAAAATTTAAGTTGCAAAAATATTTGGTAAAGTACCAAGTCGCGATATAAATTATCGTTTTCTGTTTTTCCCTCCTGCCAATCGCGAACTACGCGGGTGGTATCAGCCGCGTTCATCATAACCACCACCCTGGGCAAATGGTCAAGTGAACCTTCAAATGAACCGTCACTGGAACGAAAATATTTTACCTTCCCCAAATCCCCGCGCTCAATTTGCTCACGGATGATTTTAAATTTTTTTGACGGATCATGCTGGTAGGTTACGTCCAAAGCCAAACCCAAATATTTTTTTCCCTGTTTTCCGGGAAATTCTACAACTCCGTCTATGCCGTTATGCAAATCATCATACTCAGTCGGCATGACCATCCGCGCATTTTTTCCAAACCATTCGGCACTGTTAGTTCGGTCACAAAATACCGCTTCCAAACATTTGGCAAGCTTGTATTCAGGTTGTTCTGAATTGGAAAAATTCCTTTTTCGATTTTCAACATATCTCGCGTCATTTTTAACTTCTCTGGTATTTGCGGGGTTTGTGGCAAAAGATTCAATTTTAAGCGCGTTGCTTTCTATATATTCCAAGGCTCTTTTATAAGCACTTTCAATATCTATCGGTTTTTCCAATGCGGGTGTTTCATGTAAATTATGGTTTAATTCTGACATATTTGAATATATTTAAGACTACCTAAAGTATACGACAACTTTAGATAAATTAAAACAGCACCTCGGTGTCGAAGCGCTGTTAAAAATTAATTAACTCTACTTTCAGGAATTTCACCTTTTAATCTCTCGGCAGTCACTTGCGAGTTTTCGCCTGCCAATCCAGCTTGATTAAAGGCTTCCGCCAAACTATTATGAACGTCAGCTCTATTTCTAAATAACGCCGCGGCATCTTCTGGTGTCATATTGGATTGTTCTGCAACCTCTGTAAGCTCAACGACAATTCTCTGTCTTTCGTCCGGTGACATGGCCAAAAGTAACTCAGGATCTAAACCTCTCTGGCGTATTATATCTCGAAACCTCCCAACCTCGCCTCGTTTTTGATGAGATCCTCTTAATTGACTTCTAAACGGCCCGGAGCTTTCTTCAGTTGGCACTTGAGGAGCACCTATAACTTCTTTGTAAGACATAATTTTTAAATTAAGTATTTACCTTTATTATAACAAAATTCCCGAAGTAATAAAACTTCGGGAATTTATAAATTTATCTGTCAAAATTTCTGCGTGGGGGGCGGGAACCGCCATGGCCTCCACCGTGACCAAAGGACGGCTTGCGCGGTCCGCGGTCAAAACCTCTGTCTCCTCCGCCTGAGGCGGCCGAAGCCAACTGCTCGGCTGTTGGAGGCCCGGCAAAGGGTTTATGAGTTAAATTAATTCTGCCTTGGTCGTCAATTTCACTGACTTCCACTTTTAAGGTATCACCAATTTTCACCACGTCTTCCACTTTATTTACCCGGTAGTTGGCCAGCTGGGAAATATGCACCAGTCCGTCTTTGCCTGGAAGAACTTGCACAAAAGCGCCAAAATCCATAATCCTAACGACTTTACCTTCGTAAATTTCTCCCGCCTGGACTTCTTTGACAATATTTTGAATCCATTCCACGGCTTTTTTGGCACTGTCGGCATCGGTAGAAGTTACCATAACCAAACCGTCATCTTCAATGTCAATTTTCACGCCCGGACAGCTGGCAATAATTTCATTAATAATTTTACCACCGCTACCAATAACTTCGCGAATTTTATCCGGCTTGATTTTGAAAGAGGTAATGCGCGGAGCGTACGGGGACAAATCCGCGCGCGGAGCGGAAATTGCTTCTTTCATTTTGCTGATGATGTGAATACGCGCGGGCTTGGCTTGCTCTAAAGCCTGCGCTAAAATATCCGCGCTTAAACCTTTCAACTTCATATCCAATTGTAATGCGGTAACGCCGTGTTCCGAGCCCGTAACTTTAAAATCCATATGTCCGTTAAAATCTTCAATGCCCGCAATGTCGGTTAAAACTTTAAAATTATTGGGGTTCTTTTCATCCATAACCAAACCCATAGCGCAACCGCCAATGACTTCCGTAATTGGCACGCCGGCATCCATAAGTGCTAATGTCGATCCACAAGTGGAAGCCATAGAAGTAGAACCGTTAGAAGACATAATTTCGCTCACCAAACGCATAGTGTATGGAAAAGCTTCTTGAGTTGGTAACACAACCTCTACGGCGCGCTCGGCTAACATACCGTGACCAATCTCTCTACGACCCGGGCCGCGTAACGGAGCCACTTCGCCCACACTATAACCAGGCATATTATAGTGATGAATGTATCGTTTGGTCCGGCCTTCGGAAGGGTCTTCCATACCGTCCAAGGTTTGTTCATCGCCTTTACTGCCCAAAGTTACCACCGTAAGCGCTTGAGTTTCCCCGCGAGAAAACAACGCGCTACCGTGAGTTCTCGGCAAAACGCCGACTTCACAGGTAATGGTGCGGGTTTCGTTTAATTTTCTGCCGTCTACTCTGCGTTCATTTTCTAAAATTTGCTTTTGTTGATATTTCTTTAAAATTTTATCTATAGATTTAGCAACTTCTTTTTCTATGTTGACGCCGGCAATTTCCCCCACGGCTACTTTTACCGCTTCCACAATTTCCTTAGACAACACCCTTACGTTATTTTCTCTTTCTTCTTTATTTTTTACGTAAAGCGCCGCATCCATTTTATCGACAGTTAAAAGTTCCTGGACTTTGGCAAAAACCTGTTCGTTGGGCTTAATAATAATCGGGTCCGTTTTGGCCTTGCCAACTAATTTTACAAAATCCAATTGACATTTTACTAACTCGCCCAAATAACCTTGGGCAAATTTAATCCCTTCCACAATTTCTTCTTCTGTCACTAATTTCGCGCCCATTTCCACCATAATAATGTGCTCGCCGGTACCGCAGACAATTAAATCCATAGTGGATGTAAGTTGCTGTTCGTGAGTCGGATTAATAACATATTTTCCTTCCAATTTACCCACTCTAACACCGGCTACAGGGCCGTCAAACGGCACATTGGAAATTGCCAAGGCCATAGAAGCGGCATTTACTGCCAACATGTCGGGCTCGTTTTCTCCGTCAATACACAAAACCATAGCAGTTACCTGCACGTCGTTGCGCATACCGTCCGGAAAAAGCGGCCTTAAAGTTCGGTCAATTACCCGGCCCTTTAAGATGGCATCGTCGGTGGCGCGGCCTTCGCGCTTAATCCACCTACTGCCTTTAATTTTTCCCGCGGCGTAAAGGCGTTCTTCATAATCCAGCAAAAGCGGGAAAAAATCTATTCCCTCTCTGGCCTTGTCGCTCATTATAGTTGTGGCTAAAACTACGGTGTCGCCGACGCGCGCCAAAACAGCGCCGCTGGCTTGTCCGGCCAATTTGCCGGTTTCAAATACAAAATCAGCCTCGCCGATTTTGCAAGAAATCTTTTTGGATTCCATTTGGTTGTCCTTTGTGTTTCAAAAGACTGACAAATTGACGATTCCTTATAACCATGCGGATTATAAGTCTTCGCTATATTTACCAACCTATTAAAACTTAATTATTGCTTTTTGCTAAGTACTTCCTTAATTTTAGCTAAAATCTCGTCCGGTGTAAAGTAGGCCTTTACCATGTAGCCGTCTACCTTTAAGGCTTGGGTTTTTAAGATGTCTTCATTACTCCAAAGGTTAGATAGGACAATTATGGGGGTTGAGGCTAATTTTTTATCTTGATTGTTTCGAATTTTATCCAAAACCTGGAAACCGTCCATTTCCGGCATCATTAAATCCAATAACATTAAGTCCGGAGGGTACTGATTACACATTTCTACTGCCTTAAGACCGTTTTCCGCGTGTCGGACATTAAACCCGGCTGCGTTTAGTTTATGGCTAACTATTTCGGCCATAGCCATATCATCTTCGGCCACAATAATTTTAATTTGATTTTGGGTAGGCATTAGGTTTCCTCCAAATTGCGTTTATTATATCATAAGTTACGCAAAAATGAAAATTTTTCCTGTAGAATTTTCTAGTGGCTGGTTAGTTTAATATTTATTTATTTTTTTGATAACGCCTATTAAACCTTTCATATTGTGGATTAAAAAGTCGGGATGGTATTTTTTTAATTTAGCGGTTGTATAACATTTACATCTTCGTATTTCAGTACTGCCACTAAAATTACCGTCACTGCAGCTAATCCGGCAATAATAAAAACTGACCAGTGCCAAAACTTTTTTCTGGGAGAAATTTCCGGCTTTGGAACTTCCAAGGCTATTGAAGTTGGCGAAGGTGTCGGTTGAACAGGAGGAATTGCAGATGGAACAGGCTTAGGCATTATTTGTGTATCCATAATTTTGTTTCAAAATTTACAAAAACTATTTGTTTAATTATACCACAAATACACATTTACAGAGGAATTTCAACATAAATTATCCACAACCCTAATACAAATAGCTTGGTTGTTAAAATTTGACACAGATTAGATATTTATTTAGGAATATAAAAGGCGGCGATATGGAAAACCGCCGCCTCTTAGTACAAGCAAGAATCCCCGAGTCCGATTGGGACGCAGTTATTTGCGAAGCTGTTGTACGATACTGCATTAACGCACCGGTAGTGTACCGGCAAGAACAAAGTTGCCGGAAGAACCGTTACGCAACTTAATCTGAAAGTTGTCCACGTTCCTCAACTGAGCCAAGGCTTTCATGGAAGTGGACGTGACTGATGAGGCCACAACTCCCGCCTGGCACCCACTGGCGCAGTTCAATCCGAACACCCAAACCTGAGTGCTCGAATTAAAACCGGTGCCGTTAAAGTTAAGGGTAATGGTGTCCGTGGTCTTGGGACTATCCGGAGAAAACCAGAACCAGAAAACCGAGAGCGAAGGCGGTGGCGGTGGCGGAGCGGTAACTGTTACGTTTGGACACTGACCGGAGAGCTGTTGGCCATTATCCATAACGAGAACGGAAGCCGAGTAGGTTCCCGGGGAATTGTAAGTCCAGTTCACGCTTCGGGTGGTACCCGAAATATTGCCGGACCAGTTAAACCCCGGAGAGCCCGAACCACCACTCCAGTTAGCAATGTAAGTTATCTGCGTGCCGGTTTGCACCGACGTGGAGGAAACCGAACACGAGACATTGGACAGAGATGGAACGCTCGATTTTAACCCGACCGCAAAATTCACTGTCGCTCCGTCCAAAAGAGTTTGCGTTGGCGAAGGCGAGATACCGGTAATGGTATATCCACTCGGAGCCGTACAAGAAAGCGCGTAGCTTCCCGCGGGCTTAGAGCTTAACGTGGTCGGCGCGGTAATACTAACACTGTTGAGCGAACAACTAACGCTAACGTTGTTGGTCGTTGAAACACTTACGGTGCCGGTGGTGGGGGCAGACGCCTGAACGTTTAAAGTCACAGAGGCAGTCGCCGTTTTATTGGTACTGTCCTTGGCCGTGACTGTCACGTTGGTGTTGCCTGTGGCGGTAGGAGTGTAGCTAATTTGACACGCCGTGCTATTAGATACATTCCAGTTGCAGGAGTAGCCGGTTCCGCTACCTCCGGAAGGTGTGGCCGTCAACTTTACCGCTGTGTTGACCTTGGGGCTCAAATCGCTTGAGGCCAGGGTAACGGACAGAACGGAAGACGCCGAAGTTTTTACAACATTTACAGCCATTGTGGCAATCACCGTAACCCCGGAGAGCGCCGCGTTATACTGGAAGTTGTAGGTACCAAGCGCAATACTAGTGGTCGGATAAAAGCTCACCCGAATCGGCAGTGTGCCGTTGGCGGGAAGAGCGGTTTTGGAAACGCCGTTAGGGCGTTCGTAAGAAAAGCCCGCTGGGCAAGAAACAATGCAATACAACGTG
>JBBRWU010000002.1:0-24122 GCA_038249015.1 Candidatus Doudnaibacteriota bacterium
CCAAGTCTTTCTTGGTAGCAAATCCGCTTAAATCTTTCTTTGTTGCAAAAGATTCCAAGTCTTTCTTGGTAGCAAATCCGCTTAAATCTTTCTTTGTTGCAAAAGATTCCAAGTCTTTCTTGGTAGCCAGTTCTTTTAAAACTTTATCAAAATATTCTTTAGTAAGTTGCATATATTAAATTAAGGCTTGGGTAAATATTTTACCACTGGGATATTTCCCCGGCAAATGCTTAAAAACTTAAGTAATTTTAAAAAACTTTTTGGGTTATCCACAAAATTGAAAGTCTGGTTTAAAAGTGGGCTACGCACTAATGATGTTCAAATTGCGTAAAATCCAAAAACTGCTATGGCAGGAAGGATCTCGAACCCCGACTTGTCGGGACTTCGTCTATGGTTACTTTGCCTATGGCAAAAATGATCTCAGCCATTTTCTCATTTTGGCGACACCTTCATTACTCATAATATTCTTGACCATTCCGCCCAATTGTTCTGCGGAATTTTTTGCCGAGAATTTACCGCCCCATAGCACCAAACCCACGGCCGTGGCAAAACTAGGGTCATCTACCCGGTCAATTACCGTACTCACATTTTGCGGTTTGCCTAACACGGTCGGCAGACGCAAATTCTTTTTAGCAAAATCCACCATGCCGGGCATTTTACTGCCCCCGCCGGTTAACACAATCCCAGCCGGCAATTTGCCGTCACGCTGAATTTTTTTAAGTTCCGAAGCCACCATCCGAAAAATTTCTTCCAAACGCGCCTCAATAATTTCTACCACATACTGCCGTGAGGTAGCATGGTCTTCGCTTTTATCCAACTTGGATAAATCAATTTCCTCTTCTTTGGATATTTCACTCTGGTCGCAGTGGCCAAAAAGCAGTTTAACTTTTTCCGCGGTCTCAATGCCACACCTCAGGCCAATGGCAATGTCATTGGTAATATGCATACTGCCCAAAGGCAAGACTGTGGTGTGGAGCAAATCCCCTTCTTCGTACACCGCAATACTGGTAGTGCCGGCGCCTAAATCTACCAAACACACGCCTAAATCTTTTTGGCGTTTGGAAAGCACGCTTTCAGCCGCGGCACACGGAGCCAGCACCAAATCTTCAATTTCCAAACCGGCCTGCATAACCGCGCGGGTTAAATTTTTAATAAACGGCAAGCCCGCCTGAACAATTATTGTATCTACTTCCAGACGAATTCCGCTCATTCCGGCCGGGTCTTTAATCCCAACTTGACCGTCCAGGGTAAAAGTTTTGGGAAATACATGTAAAACTTCCTTATTTTGCGGAATGGAGATGGCCTGGCTGGCGTCTATACAACGGATAATATCATTTTCCGTAATTTCACCGTCAGCGCGCGACACGGCAATTACGCCGTGAGACGCCACCGAAGAAATATGATTTCCACCCACTGAAACATTGGCTGCCGCTACCGGTACGCCGGTCATCCGTTCTACTTTTTCCAAGGCGCTGGAAATGGAAGATACCGCTTCTTCAATATCCACAATTACTCCGCGACGAAGGCCTGTTGAAGGTACTTCACTCGCCCCGATAATATTAAAAGCCCCGGTTTGGGGATCTAGTTTTGCCTGTACCGCGCGGACAGAGGAGGTCCCAACGTCAACGCCAACAATGTATTGTTCTTTAGCCATTCACTAGGAATTAGCTGTTAGCTGTTAGCTGTTAGGCCTAATACCTATAAGCTATAAACTATAAGCTATTTTAATTTTTCTTTCAAAATTTTTGCCAAGGTACCACCGTCGGCCTTATCGCCGACAAGTGCCTTTAGCTTGCCCATAGCAATGCCGAAATCTTTGGCAATAAAATTACTCTCGGCAATAGTCGCTTCAATTAATGCAATTAACTGATCTTCGGGCATAGCTGCCGGTAAATACTTTTCTAAAATTTTAGCTTCGCTTTGTTCTTTTTCCGCCAATTCGGCACGGTTGCCCTTGCTAAAAACTTCAGCCGCTTCTTTGCGACGCTTAACTTCACTGCGAACCAAGGCGATAATTTCGGCTTCGGTTAAATCCTTGCCTCCGGAGACCGTCATTTTTGCAATTTTGTCATTTTGGATTCTGGTTTTTAGGCCACGCAAAACTTCTACCGCTACTTGCTCTTTAGCCTTCATAGCCGCGATTAAATCGGATTCAATTTGCTGGAGTGATAACATAAAATAGTTATAAAGTTTCTCAAGTCCGTCAAGTTCATCAAGTTGCAGTTTACAACTGTCATCCCGGGGACAACCGAGGGATCTATCACTTTTCCCGGGACGACCGTACGCGTCCGCTTTATAACTTGATGAACTTTATAACCTGATAAACTAATTTATCTTCTGCTGTATTTTTTTACAATCGGCTTGCCCATTTTCTTTAATTCTTCTTTTTGAGCTTTTATCACACTGCGTCTACGGGCGGCAACTTTTTGCAAATTGCGGGATTTTGGAGGTTCAAAAAATCTGGTTTTGCGGGCACGAATAAGAACGCCACTCTGTTGGATCTTGCGGTTAAAACGCCGGAGCAGACTATCAAACGATTCGTTGTCTTTTTTCTTCACTTCTACCAAAGTACTCACTCTCCTTTCAAATTTTAGATGGACTAATTATAACAAAGTCCGGCGGATTTAGCAAATAAAAATAAAACAGGGCATTGCCTGTTTTATTCGCTCAGTCATATATACTAAATGCTTTATGCTAAATTCTGTAAAGTTACTCTCCCATTTGCTTGCCACCCATCAAATGTAAATGCAAATGCGGGATTACCTGCCCGCCATCACGACCGACATTGAAAATTAATTTATAACCGGTCTCCCCCACGCCATATTTAACACCCATCTCTTTGGCCACAAAAATCATTTCGCCGACAACCGGCTCGTCTTCCGCTTCCACGTGGGTAATACTTAAAATATGTTTTTTTGGAATAACCAACAAATGCACCGGAGCTTTGGGTAAAATATCTTTAATAACTACCAAGCGCTCATTTTCAAACAAAATTTCCGCGTCAATAGTTTTATTAATAATGTTACAAAATACGCAATCGTCCATAAAAATAAATTTAAAGATTAAAAATCAAAGTGGAAAATTAATAGTGTTTTTGCTTTGCAAAAACTCCGTAATTTTAATTTTTGATATTTACATTTTACATTTTACATTTTTAGCGTCCCAAACGCTTTTTCACTTCCTGTACTATCTTATCATAAGAAATGATTTCTTGCATCCCGCTCTTTACATCCCGCAAGATCACCATTTCATCAATAGCTTCTTTTTGTCCCATAATCAAAGCAATCGGCGCGTGAAAAGCTTCAGCGGCCTTAAGCTGATTTTTTACACCTATATTCCCGAAGTGGTCGTACACGGAGACTTTTTCCATAGTTAAATCCCGAAATAAGCGCAAAGAGCGTTTGGCGGCCAGCTCGCCCAAAGGAACCAAAAACACATCACTTTTTTGTTCTCGGGTAGCCGCAACCTTATTTGCTTCCAGTATTCTATGCAAAATGGATAAACTGCCGGAAAACCCAAAACAACAGTGGCTTTTTCCGCATAAATTTTGCATTAACGATTCATGATACCCGCCTTCGCCTAAAACAATAGTTTCACCTTTTAATTTATATTTAATCACCAAATTGGTTTTACTGCTCCCGGCTGACCCCGCATAAAGCGGATTTAACTGGTACGGGATACTCAGCTCATCTAAAGCTTCTAAAATATTGGTAAAGTGTTTGCGGGATTCTTCGGAAAGAAAATCTAAAACCGCCGGTGCTTCCGAGAGAAGTCCTTGGCAATCTATATTTTCACAACGAAAAACATTTAAAATTCGACCCTGCATGTGTTCATTACAGTCGTCGCACAACTGATATTTTTTTCCACTCAAAAAGTCCTGCAAGGTCCGGCTGTACGCTTCCTGACATTCGTCCTGGCCAATGTGATTAATTTCCAAAGTGCAATCTTCTAAACCTAAACCCTGCAAAAATTGCCACACCCCGCCGATTACCTGAGCCTCGGTTAAATGATTAAAGCTACCAAAAACTTCGTAACCAAAAACATAATCAGAAACGGGCTTGCCGTTTTTATCCTGCTTAACTATGGCGCCACTATATTGCCACTTGCTAAAAGGCGAGGTTTCGTAAACTTTATGCTGATAGTAAGCGCGGAGTACCCCGGGCAAAAAATCTCCGCGTAAAATTGCCGGCTTGCCGGCTAAATCTACTTGAAAAAAGTTTTTAAGCGCATCGGGGTGATTTTTATAAAAATATTCGTAAAGCCTGACGTCTTCCAAAAGTGGCACTTCAATGCGCTCAAAACCGTAAGTCCGTGACAATTTTGACAAACGGCGTAAGAGCAAAGACCACAAGCCATCCGCTTCGGTAGAAACATCTTCAAAATCTGGCAAAGCTTGAATTTTTTTTGGTGCATTGCCTGTAACAGCTTGTTCTTTGGAATTTTTTTTCGGTCGACCCATAATAATAGTTTAAAATGTAAATATCAAAGTGGAAAATTAGATTCCGCCTTTGGCGGAAACTTTTATTTTAAATTTTGTTTTATTAATAGCTTGGCGTCTTAAAGAAACCGGCGGTAGAAAGCGGATAAACTCTGGACCAAACTTTACCGACAATGTCATCGGTAGGCAGAATACCCCAAACACGAGAATCGGAGCTGGCGGTACGGTTATCGCCAAGAACAAAATATTCACCAGTGCCCAAACGCACTTCGTCTCCCCGACCAAAAGTTTCGGACTGATTCGGTAAATAACTTTCGATTAACCGAAAACCTTGAGGAAACTTTTCATTATATATGGTTACAAAACCTTGGCCGACTTTTACCGCCTCCCCCGGTAGGCCGATAATTCTTTTAATGAAAAACTGAGAGGTATCTTTAGGGAATTTCAGCACAACAACATCACCCCTTTGGGGAAGGCCTCTAATATAAGATAACCTGTCAATAATTAAATAGTCGTGATTGTGAAAATTCGGCTGCATAGAAGAGCCGGAAACCACAAACGGCTCGGCAATATACATCCTAAAGGGAACAATAATTATTAAAGCGATGACTAATATTTTTACCAAATCCCAAATAAAAGAGCCTACCGTATTTATTGCGGAAGGGTTTAATTGCTCCGGTTGATTATCATTTTTATTTTGTTCCATATATTTCTTAAATTAGTATTGTGATTATAAAGTAGCTGTGTTGTTTGTGCAAGGGAAAAAGGTATTTTTATGTATCTTGATTGAATGTATGGACGAAACCACCGTTCGACTATTTGCTCACGGCCAAAGGCGAGCAAGTCCTGATGTATATCGGGGAGAGTCGAGTGGTGGGCATTACAGGACTCGAACCTGTGGCCTTTGCAATGTGAATGCAACGCTCTAACCAACTGAGCTAAATGCCCAAAAAGTGTAACAGGGCAAGACTGCTTGTCCGCCTCTGGCGGAAGCTACACGACCAAATATTTAACGGGGTGAAAAAAACAAAAATATGTAGTCAAAAAATATTTTTCCCAATACTGGTGCCAATATAACATTGTTTTCGGGGGCAATGCAAGGGCTTTATAAGGCCTTACCATTTTATCGGTTTTTCGGTATAATTAGCTAACTAGTTTCTGTCGAAAAAGTCATTCGGGCTGCAAGTTAAAAATTTTTGCCAAAATGCCAGAAAAATTTTTCCGCTTAGCTTCCAGCTAAACATCAAAATTTGTTCCGCCATTTTGTCTAAAAATTTTTAACTCTCGCCTTCAAAGCACTTTTCCGACAGAAACTAACTAATTTCTACTTTGAAAGTCCAAATTATGAATGAATTTATACCTAACGGCGACCCCCTGCACCAAAGCGGAAAAAATATTGACTCCATAAACTCAAAACCCCGCTTAAATACCCCGCCAAAAATTACCGTTTCCGCTAATCCTCTCCCTGCAGCCCCGCCGACAAAGCTCAATTTTTTAACAGCCCGTAGTAGGCACAACAAAAAATCTGCTTTTAAAAAAACTTTACTTGTTATCGGGCTAATAATCTTGGCGTTGCTCGGAGCCCTGACTTTGCGGGCAGCTAATCTTTCCGATAAAATTTTTGTGGGCACCAAAACCACTTTTTTTGAAAAAGTAAGGGACTTTATTCGAGGCGGTGGCGATAACGCCAAACTGGAAGGCGAAGATTTGGGACAAATTAACGTACTACTACTTGGCATTGGCGGAGCGGGCCACGACGGACCCTATCTTTCCGACACCATAATTTTAGCGGAAATCCGCCCGGACATTGGCCAGGTTTCCTTAGTTTCCATTCCGCGCGATTATTTAACCACCTTACCGAAAAATTTCGGGGAAAGAAAAATTAACGCCGCTTTTGCCGAAGGTTATAACCAACACAAAGACTGGGATGAAGCCGGACTGTGGGCCAGGCAAGCCGTGGAAAAACTTTCCGGGCAAAAAGTTCCCTATTTTGCCGTTATTGATTTTGCGGGTTTTGAAAAAGCCATTGACCAAGTCGGTGGTGTGAATATACAAATTAACCGCACCTTTACCGACTATAGCTACCCCGACAGCAACTTAGGCTATTTGGCCCCCATAACTTTTACCGAAGGACAGGAACATATGAATTCAGTCCGCGCCCTGCAATTTGCCCGCTCCCGTCATGCCACCGGGCCGGAAGGCTCGGATTTTTCCCGCTCCGTCCGCCAACAAAAAATAATCTCCGCACTTAAGGCTAAGGTCCTTTCATTAAATTTAATCGCCGATGCCGGCACTATTAATTCCCTACTCAGCACTTTTGCCGACCATTTCCATACTAATATTACCCCAGGCGGAATTTTCCACTTGCTTAATTTAATTAAAGAACACAATGTTAATTCCTTTATCTCGCTGAGCCTAGACCCGTCTACCTCTTTGGTTTGCCCAAAAATTATGGAAGATACCGGTGCTTATGTCCTGGTGCCCTGCGCGGGGAAAGATGAAAACGATATTAAAAACTTTTTCAAAAATGTATTTTCCCTGGGTAAGATGGTAGAAGAAAAAAGTGTAATTTGGCTCAGCACCTCTTCCGGCGACCGCACGGCTTACCAACAAACCGACCAAAAACTCAAAGAAGTCGGCTTAACAGTTTGGGAACTGACCTTTAAAGGTGAACCGCTTAGTAAAAATATTTTTTATCAAGTTAACCCGAAAAAGGCCACCGCCGAATTTATAAAAAATACTCTCTCTGCCACGGAAGTTACCATTCCTCCGCCGGGCGTGAATATTAATAAAGACAAAGTGGACGTCATTGTAATTTTAGGCCAGTAACAATTAATAAATTAAACTGTAAAAATCAAAGTTAAAAATTATTGATTCCGCGCAGGCGGAAACCCAAATTTTAAAATTTGATCTTGGAATTTTTTAAAATTATGCAAACACTCCCCTTAGTCGCCATTGTCGGACAACCGAATGCCGGTAAGTCTACCCTCTTAAATAAAATCTCAGGGAGGTCTTCGGCAATAACTTCCGAACTCGCCGGCACCACCCGCGACCGACAATATATTGACACCGCATGGAACGGCGTTGAATTTACTTTAATCGATACCGCCGGACTGGCCATTGACGGCAATAAAGAATTAGAGCTTAGTCTACTAAAACAAATTGACATTGCCGTTGAGCAAGCCGACGTAATTATGTTCGTAGCCGACGGCAAAGAACCGGCCGGCGCGGTAAACAAGCAAGCGCTTAAAAAATTCCGGGGCAGTAAAAAACCCATGCTCCTGGTAGTTAACAAGCTGGATTCCCCCAAAACTCGCGACGAAAAAGTCGGCGCCTTTACCCGTCTCGGCATAAAGCCGGCCTTTGCCGTTTCCGCCATTAGCGGTTTAGGGATGGGCGATATGTTAGATTTTGTCGCCGAAGCGTCAGCAAAAGCAGCACCGCTAACAGAAGAGACCAACGCCGAAAAAATCGAAGCACCCTTACCAATAGCCGTTTCCATTGTAGGCAAACCCAATGTAGGCAAAAGCAGTATTTTTAATGCCATCTTAAAAGAAGAACGCGTGGTCGTCTCTCCTATTCCTGGCACCACCCGAACGGCGATTGATAGTGAAATTAAAATTGACGGCACTGATTATACTTTTATTGACACCGCGGGCTTAAAGAAAAAAGAACATCGCCAAACCCGACCGGATATTTATGCCGGTTTCCAAACTTTTAAAGCCATTCGTCGCAGTGATATTTGTTTTTTTGTAATAGATGCCAATGAAGAAATTACCAAACAAGACCAGCGCGTGGCCAATGAAATTTTTGCTATGGACAAAGGCTGTATAATTTTGGTCAACAAAATGGATGCCTATACTAAGGACAACCGCGGTAGAAAAGGCGGGCAATCGGACAACCGCGGTAAAAGCGATGACCAATATAATACCTTGCGTGACTATATTTCCCACCACTTCTCCTTTTTGTGGATGTGCCCGGCATTTTTTGTTTCCGCCGTCTCCGGCGAAGGTTTGGACGAAGCGCTTTCGGCTATAAAGAAAATTTTTGAGGACCGCCACAAAACAATTGACGACGAGACTTTAAAAACTTTCCTGGCCAAAAAAATGAAGATTAATCCGCCCAAATTACTGCGCGACCAAAAGCCACCCAAAGTTTTGGCCCTGCGCCAAACAGATACTAACCCTCCCCTGTTTGAGTTATTAGTTAATCATCCGGCAGCTATTTCCACCCAATTTCGCAAATTTTTGGAAAATGCCATTATTAAAGACCTTGGCTTTTGGGGCACACCCATTACCCTAAAATTAAGAGGCAAAGACAAAGCTTAAATTAAAAAAGACTCCTTTATTTTTTAGGAGTCTTTTTTCTATTAGGCAATATGTGATTGTGCTTTAAGTTTCTTTAAATCGGTTTCAACATTTTTTACTCTTTCAACTACCACGATTCTTTCGTTATCAAGCCTATTTAAAATAGTTAGGGCTTTGTCCATTTTGGCATTAAATTCATCCGGTGTTAAAAAATCTCCCACTTTTTCTTTAATAGCGGAAACCTCTTCTTCAATTTCAATCACTTTCTGTAAAACTTTATCTTCATTCATAAAAATTTTTTGACATATTTTTTTCCAAATTTTATTTCTGATGGCTTTTAAAGCTTTATTAATGGGCTCTTAAGGGTATAATGAAATGGTTTGTTGTTTCTGAGGCAAATTAAAATAAGCCCGGACTTTTAAAGTTTGCACTTGTTGTTCCAAGTTAACTAGCTGTTTTAAAATTGTCGCCGTTGCTCCATTCATACTATATATAGTAGATAATTGCTTAATTCAAGTCAAACAAAAGTATTCTTTTGTCAAACAGGCGGGTTTTTGTTAGAATCCCTATATATGAACCCCGTTAGAAATAGCGTCTCTCGGGGTAGATAACAATTTATTAATTTTGGTAATAGCCTATTTATCACCAAAATGGAAATTTCTAACAGGGTGAAACTCATAATCGGCTTAGGTAATCCGGGAAACAAATACGAACACAACCGCCACAATGCGGGGTTTTTGGCGATTGATGATTATTTAAAAAACATCCAAAGTATTAACTGCCAAAGCAGTTTTAAAGCCCAAATTTGCGAACTGCATTTTGGCGCGCAAAAAGTATTTTTTGTTAAGCCCCAAACATTTATGAACCTGTCGGGGGAAGCAGCTAAGGCAATTGCGGATTTTTATAAGGTTGATGCGAGTAAAGATATTTTAGTTGTTCATGACGATGTAGATTTGCCCTTTGGAAATTTGCGCGCGACAGACTCATCTTCCGCAGCCGGGCATAATGGCGTGCAAAATATTATTGACACGCTAAGCACGCAAAATTTCCACCGTATCCGGATTGGCGTGGAATCCAGAACTGATAAGACCATTCCCCCAACGGAGAGCTTTGTCTTACAAAACTTTTCTGGTGAAGAACTAAAAAAACTTCAGGCTGATGTTTTTCCCAAAGTTAAAGAAGAGATTGAGAAGTATATTAATTCCTGACTTTACGGAATACGGAAGGTACGTACGGATATACGGAAAAAGGCAAAATGAAGTTGCAGTTTTCCGTATATCCGTAATGATCCGTATTCCGTAAAGTAGATCAAAAAACAAAAAGACCCTCCTTAATTGGAAGATCTGTCTATAATATATTCATTACCCCATCTGCAAGTGAAAGGCTGCAAACAATCGTCTACAAACCTTTACTTGATGCTCGAACCAGTAATAGGAGGGATGATACTAGTTCTTACGACTTGCAAACAGGGCAATAAATATAAATAGGTACTTAAATGTTATTATACTCCTTATTGCTCATTTTGTCAAGGGTAAAAACAAAATAACCTTTATTTACTTATGCTTTTCGAAGACTCTATATATTTGCACGGTCTCAACTTAATGCCCCAATTTGGTCCGGCACGACTTTTACAAATTACCAAAAATTATAAAACTTTTCAAGAAGCATATTTTGCACCAAAAATAGAATTATCAAGATTTGGTTTAGATGAAAAACTGATTGATGAGTTTTTAAATTTACGTCAAAAAATTAATTTGGAGCAAGAAACCGAAAAGTTAGCCCAAGAACAAATCAAACTCTTAACTTTTCGAGATAAAAACTATCCTGAACTCCTTCTTCAAATCCCTAAAAATCCCCCGCTACTTTATTTTAAAGGCACAATACCACAGGCTGACGAGCTATGCGTTGCCGTAGTGGGAACAAGAAATATTACTAACTACGGACGAATGGTAGTACCACAGCTGGTGGAACCATTAGTGAATGCCGGGGCGGTAATTGTCTCCGGGATGGCTTTTGGTGTAGACTCAGCCGCTCATGAAATTGCGGTTAAGAAAAATCGGCGCACTATTGCGGTGCTAGGTGGTGGCCTGGACGAACATAGCTTATACCCCAAGCATCACACCCTACTGGCACAGCAAATCATTAATGCCGGCGGAGTACTACTGTCCGAGTATCCGATTGGTACACCTAACTTTAAACAAAATTTTGTGGCGCGAAACCGGATTATTTCCGGGCTTTGTGTAGCCACCCTAATTATAGAGTGTGATTTACAAAGCGGTACCCTAATTACCGCGCGCCATGCACTGGACCAAAACCGGCAAGTCTACGCAGTTCCGGGGCCAATCTATTCCCCACAAAGCCAGGGACCGAATAACTTACTAAAAATGGGCGCTAAGGTAATTACCAAAGCGGAAGATATTTTGGATGATTTAAACTTAAAAACCTTACCCCAGCAACAGGAAATACAAAGTTTGTTCGGCGACAGCCAAGAAGAAACTACCTTGCTAAAACTTTTAAGTTTTGAACCTATAATTATCAACGACTTAATTAAACAATCCGGCCTGGAAGCCTCTGCGGTAACTTCCGCTTTGACTTTTTTAGAAATGAAAGGCAAAATTAAGAATCTCGGCGGACAGCAGTACGTGCTTAGCAGATAGACTTTACGGAATACGGAGGGCGCATACGGATATACGGAAAAGAGGGCGCAGATGCAGTTATCCGTATATCCGTACAGTTCCATCCGTATTCCGTAAAGTAAACACTATATGAACAAATATTGGAAACTCCTAATCCCCCTCCTCTTTGCCCTTGCCATTGCCTTGGGTTTTTTTCAGCGCGAAATAAATCCATATTTAGCCGGAAAGAAAACGGTTTATAACTTTGCTCCGAGCGATAAATCTTTAAGCACATATTACAAAGAGGCTTCCGAGCTGGCAAAAAAAACAAGCACAGATTCAAGCGTAAGTTTTCTGGCCGTGGGCGATATTATGTTGTCGCGAAACGTCGCCGGGCAAATCCAAAAATCCGGCAATGCAAATTTGCCTTTTGAGAAGATGGCCGAACTGTTAAATCCGCCAACTGGCGGAAACGATTTTAATTTTGGCAATTTGGAAAGCCCAATCTCTCCCACTTCCCCCGTTGTTGGCGGGCACAGCTTAATTTTTAGTGCGCCTCTGGAATATGCACAAAGCCTCGCGAATTATAACTTTAAAATTTTAAACTTAGCCAATAACCACGCGCTTGACCAAGGACTTAAGGGCTTGAAGTTTACTACAAATATATTGGATCAATTAAAAATTCAACATATTGGCGTCGGCAAAAATTTGGAAGAAGCATGGCAACCGGCTGTTTTTGAAACCAACGGCATAAAACTATGTTTTATTGGCGCCTCTTACTCCTCTATTAATGACGGGGGCAAAGCGACTAATAATTATGTGGCAAGAATTGAGGATATTGATAAGCTAAAAGCTAACATCTCTAAACTAAAAGCTCAATGTGATTTTATTGTCGCAACCATGCACGCCGGCACCGAATACGTGCGTAATCCAAACAAGTCACAAATTGCTTTTGCCCACGCCGCCATAGATGCCGGAGCGGGTATGGTAATTGGCGCGCACCCGCACTGGGTGCAAACAATTGAAAAATATGAAGGAAAGTATATTTTTTATTCTTTAGGCAATTTTATTTTTGACCAAATGTGGAGTCAGAATACACGAGAAGGCTTAACTTTAAAAATCAATCTTACCAAACCCATTACCCCAAATTTGCAGGGACCGAAAATTCCGGCCAAATTAAAAAGCGTGGAATTAATCCCGATAATTATAGACAATTACTCCACTCCCCGCCCGGCCACACCGGAAGAAACCAAAAAAATCCTGGAAAAAATCGGAGAAAAAGAAACTATTTTAAAATAAAAAATTAAGAGCCAATTTTCCCATCCGCGTCATCTGTTTTTCATCTGCGTATCTGCGGTCAATTTGACAAATATTTTTTTTATGGTTAAACTCACAATTGTATTTGCTTTCCAATCTTAAATCTTACATCATAAATCTTAAATTTTTATGTCCAAGCCACTTATTATAGTAGAGAGTCCGACGAAAGCTAAAACAATTAGCCGTTTTTTGGGCGGCGAATATATAGTAGAGGCTAGCATGGGCCACGTACGGGATTTGCCCAAAAGCAAAATCTCCATTGACGTTGCGCACGATTTTGAACCTACATACATCATTCCTATAAAAGCCAAAGAAACCGTGGCCAAATTAAAAAAGTTCGCCCGCGAGGCCTCCTCTATTATATTGGCGACTGATGAAGACCGCGAAGGAGAGGCAATAGCTTGGCATTTAACCTATGCCTTAGATTTAAACGGAGCAAAAAACCCTATTGGCAAGGCAGGAAAAACCAAAAAAGGGAGCGAAAATTCGGAGCATTCGGATAAATTCGTAGATTCGGATCGGGTTAAACGCATTGTTTTTCACGAAATTACTAAAACCGCTATTGAGACAGCTTTAAAAAATCCACGCGATATTGATTTAAACTTGGTGGACGCCCAGCAAGCCCGCCGCGTTCTTGACCGTCTAGTCGGCTATGAGCTCTCCCCGTTTTTATGGCGGAAGATTAGATACGGGCTTTCGGCCGGTCGCGTACAATCTGTAGCCGTGCGCTTGGTTGTGGAGCGCGAGCGCGAAATAAAAGATTTCAAACAGGAAGAATACTGGAGTGTGGAAGCCCAACTTTCCAAAAAAAGTTCGGATAAAATTTTTGTTGCTCGCTTGCAAAAAATCGGCGAAAAGAACGTCGGCAAAATGGAGATTCAAAATAAAGCGGATGCGGAAAAAATTGCCAAAGACTTAACCGGTGCGAGTTACCAAATAAAAGACATTACTACCAAAGAGGTTAAAAGAAATCCGGCCGCGCCATTTACCACCTCTACTCTCCAGCAGGAAGCTGCCCGTAAATTCGGCATGTCCGCTAAACAAACCATGGTCATTGCTCAACAGCTCTACGAAGGCGTAAAATTGGGAGAGGAAGGCCACCAAGGGTTAATTACCTACATGAGAACCGACAGTTTAAATTTAGCTCAATCGGCATTACTGGCCATTAAACAAGTTGTGTCTTCGGAATTCGGCAAAGAGTATGCATTGTCTGAACCGCGATTCTTTACCAATAAATCCAAAGGCGCACAGGAGGCGCATGAAGCCATTCGCCCGACCGATGTCTTAAGAAAACCCGCTGATATTAAAGAACATTTGGACAAAGGCCAATACAAAATTTATGATCTAATCTGGAAACGCACTATTGCCTGCCAAATGGCTCCGGCCGTGCTGGAACAAACCGCGGCGGATATCGATGCAACAAGTGACAAGTTACAAGTGACAAGTTACAAGTTCCGAGCAAATGGACAAACCATCAAGTTTGACGGTTTTATTCGTGCCTATACCGAAGGCCGGGACGAAAAAGCCGAAGATGAAATTGAAGGCGTATTGCCGGAGCTAAGTGTAGATGAACTTTTAAAATTACACGAACTGTTACCCCTCCAGCATTTTACCGAACCCCCGGCGCGCTACAGCGACGCTACCTTAATTAAAGCCTTAGAAACCCATGGTGTGGGCCGGCCGTCTACTTATGCCCCTACCCTCTCCACCATTCAAGACAGAGGATATGTCAACAAGATTGATAAAAAATATAGTCCAACCGAGGAAGGTTTTTTGGTCAATGATATGCTGGTAGAAAATTTTCCGGAAATTGTGGACATAAATTTTACTTCCCATATTGAAGAAGGTTTCGACAACATTGCGGAAGGGAAAATTAAGTGGGTGGAAGTAATGAAAGAATTTTACGGCCCTTTTAAAAAACATTTAATCGAAAAAGAAGCCAGCGTTCAAAAAGAAATTGAAATCTCCACCGTCCCCTGCAAACACTGCGGGCAAATGATGTTAATAAAATACGGCCGAATGGGCAAATTCCTGGCCTGCCCGGATCCGGAAAGTAAAATTACTCAACCAATGCCGGAAGAAGCCGCCAAGATTAAAGCTTTGGAAGAGAAAACCAAAGGGGAAATTTGCCCCATTTGCAGTAAACTAATGCAGGTAAAACGCGGTCGCTTTGGCTTTTTCTTGGGTTGCCAAGACTACCCCAAATGTAAAGGCATAAGCAAAATTTGGAACAAGACCGGTTACAAGTGTCCGGCATGTTTGGCTTCTGCCGACAGAAAAGATAAGCCCGGTGATGTAGTCGAGCGAAAATCCCGCGGTCGCGGTAAAGCCTTTTTTGGTTGCACCCTCTTCCCCGACTGTACATTTGTTTTAAACGTAAAACCTGAAAACCAAACCCAACTGGATGAAGGTTATAAAAATTGGCTTGCCAATCCCCCTAAACCAAAAAAAGTTTGGAAGTCCCTCAAAATGGGATTTGCCTCAGGCGGAAAAAAAACCGAGTAATTACTCGGTTTTTTTATCGGGAGGTAATAATTTTTCTATTCTTTCCGATTCGGCGCTGTCCAACCCTTCATAAAGAATTGCGTCGCGCAATCTACTGCCAAAAGTTTTTATATCTTCATCGGTTGCCAATGTTAAAAAATCAGTCGGACCAAAAATATCCTTACAAGCTTCTAGCTTATTACATCTTTAAAACTTTTTTTAGTGGGGTGGAAAACACAAATTGCGTGAATCCTATTGTTATCCGGGTTTCTAAAAAATATCAACCGGCCATTGTTATCTTTATAAAATTTGCCCAGTTCAGGCCTAAAGCCCATAAAATCTAAAGCTGCTTCAGAATGAGGGCCTTCAGTGTATGACATAAGTTTAATTTTATTACTATTTATTCTTATTTTTATATTACTCTCTCTCTGTTGGTGTCAAACAAATAAAAAACCTTGGTATTTTCCAAGGTTTTATCTGCGTCATCTGACCCAATCTGCGCCTGCCTGCCAGTAGGCAGGGTAGGCAGGTATCAGCGGTCAATCGTTTCTTGAATATAACTCAGTATCAAACCAAGTCAGCTTTACGGCTTTTACAATACCAATTATGGAAGCAAAATACCGGAAATGCGCCAGAATGCTCGCAACATAAGCAAAATAACCTGTAAAATAGAAATTATTGTAATCTAAAATTGACCACTTTCCGCCAATGTTCAAAATAAATCCGTGCGGTTTATTTTTATAAGCTCGGGAGGGTTTTTTATTTTGCATTATATACGGCAATGCCCAAGCCACATACTTTCCTTGGTCCAGTGCGTCCTGCACGCTACAGAAAACAGGTTTACCATCGCTCCCTATTACACATGCCGCATCTCCCAATGCAATTGTATTTTCTTGGCCGTTAACTTGTAAAAATTCATTTACGCGTATTCGGCTCTTGCGTTCAAACATTAAACTCTTAGAACAGCCCGGAGCCGTTCCCTTTACTCCCGCAGTCCAAACCAAAACATCATAAGCTAATTTTTCCCCTGACATTAATTCAATAAAGTTCTGGTCAACACGCGATACCCTACCGGCAATCCGGACATGCACGCCTAGCTCCTGCAAACGCTCATAGGCGTCACTGCTTAAACGGTCGTCAAAACCTTCAACTAATTTATTACCGGCTTCCACAATGACAATTTCAACTTTCTGCCGTGGGTATTGGTACTTCCAAGCCATAAAATCCAACATACCTTTTAACTCACCAGCCACTTCCACACCGGTATAGCCGCCACCGGCTATTACAAAATGCAGATTTTTTTTGGTAAAATCCAAAGCTTTAGCTTGAAACACAAACTCAATCTTATTACGAACGCGCAAAGCATCAGGCAAAGTTTTTAACGGCAGGCCAAACTCTTTCGCGCCCGGAATGTCATAATAATCGCTCTCGCTTCCGGAAGCCAAAATTAAAAAATCATAATCCAAAGACCTGCCCTGTAAATTTACTTTTTTCTGAACGCTATCTATATTTAGGCACTGCCCTTGCACAAACTCGATTTTTTTATCCTGTAATATTTCCGCAAAAGGCAAAGTAATACTTTTTTTTACCTGTTTAATGGTAGTTAATTCTTCGTCTGCTGTGGCAACCTCAAAAAGATTCGGGGTAAATAAATGATAATCCCGCTTATCCACTAAAGTTATTTGAATATTTTTGTTGTTTTTTCCGCCGAAGGTGGATCCGCCTCTGGCGGAAAAGTGTTTTTCCAAATCCAAAGCAACTCTAATCCCCCCGAACCCTCCGCCAATAATTACAATTTTTTTCATTTTATTTTTTATTTGATATTTGATTGCATTCTATCTTTACAATATTTTCATACAAAATCATTATAGCAAATATTTAACTTAAAATCCCTCCGTACAAAAAGTAACGGCCGTTACTTTTTGTACGGTCTGCGATTTTTTATCTTGCTTTTTTTAAACCATACTTTTTTAAAAGCTCAATGTCATTATCCAGCTCTTCAACTTTAAGTATCCTAATATATTCAATTAAGCCCGTCTCTTTTAAATATTCCACCGCTTCCCTGTTTAAGGGATAAGGGTTTATATATACACTGGCCTGCAATTTACAGAAATTATTTTTCTTTAATAACCTTCTAAGTAAGCTTCTTTTACTTTTACTACTTTCCGGAATATCAAACATAAACAACCGCCATTTACCGTCCCAACCACCGTCAAATGGTATTTTGGCTTTTTGCAGGAGCGCTTCTAGTTGCCCCTCACGCGTTAACTTGATAAAATTTTGGTCATTTTTTTTACAATTTCAATAAGCCCCAGCTGCGACATCCAATTTACCGTGCGGCGGTAAGAATCAGGGCTCACCCGTCGCAACCTTCCGGCCCAGGCGTATTTAGTCTCAAACGGCCTGGAAATAACTGAGGAATAATTTTTGCTGATTCCAAAAGAATATCTAATACTAGTTCGGGGATGCTAGGCTCCTGATAAATATCATTATTTTTCATATTAATATTTTAGGACACTTTTTGACGGCCGTCAAAAAGTGTCCTAAAGAGATTATTGTTTGGCTATTTTATGGCCAAACCCTTACTCGTATTGCAAGGCTTGAATCGGGTCTAATTTAGATGCTTGGCGAGCGGGTAGAACCCCAAACAAAATGCCAATCGTGGCGGAAACGCCAAAGGCAATTACAATTGCATAAATAGGCACGCTAAAGGCCCAATCCAAACCACTAGCTTGGGCAATTACCGAAACCAACCAACCCAAACCGGCGCCGAAAATTATCCCGAAAATTCCGCCGATTATGGTTACCAATACCGACTCAATTAAAAATTCGCTTAATATGTCCGCCGGCTTAGCGCCTAAAGCTTTTTTCAAACCAATTTCAGATGTGCGCTCGGTTACCACCACATACATAATATTCATAATCCCCACGCCCCCGACAATTAGGGAAATGGCCGCAATGGCAATTAATAAAATTGTAATCCCGTTAAAAATAACATTAAAAGTTTCCAAAGTCTGAGCCTGAGTCTGCACTAAAAAATCATCTTTAAACGGATCGGAAATATTATGGTTGCGACGCAAAACCGCGCGAATGTCTTCAGCAGTGGCATCACCCAAGTTTGTGTCATTAATTTGGACTACCGAAAATAATAAATAATCAATACCAAGAATTTTTTTCTGTGCAGTATTAAGCGGCATGTATAAAGCCCCGTCCTCATCCCCACCCAGTCCCCCGCGTGAATTATAGACTCCAATAACTTCAAAATTCATATCGCCAACGCGAACATATTTACCTATGGGATCATTTTGCAAAAATAAATCTTCTGCCAGCTTGCTACCTAATACTACTACTTGCGCAGCTCCGAGGTTTTCTCCGGCAGTATAAAATCTCCCCGATTTCAAAGTTCCTTTGTCTATATCAAAACGTTCGGGTGATGCCCCGTAAAACATTACACTTTTGGCCACATCCTGAAAGCTAACCACTTTTAAACCCACCACCACACCATAATTATTCCCCACATTAGGAAGACGCTTTATGTCTTCTAAATCGCGATTTTTTAAAGTGGTAACAGCTACAGCAACCGCTGCCCTGCCGGTATCAGCCGAGGCTGCACCGGAGCTGGCACGATTTTTGGTGGTCGGCGGCACCCGGGTTTCTACAAACAAAGTATTAGTACCAAAAGCCTGCACTTGCGCGTTAATTAAACTCCTAAAACCTTCGCCGGCGGACAAGACTAAAATTACGGTGGCAATTCCGATAATAATACCTAAAGTCGTCAGTCCGGTTCTGGCCGGATTGGCAAATAAGGCTTTGGTAGATTGTTTAAAAGCGTTTAACATAAATTTTAAAGTTCTAAGTTCTAAGTTCTAAGTTCTAAACAAATTCTAATATCTTAATTTTCAAATTTTAAATTTTGATGTTATTCAGGATTTAGATATTCGGATTTAGAATTTACTCGTATCTAAGGGCCTCTATGGGGTTTAATTTGGAAGCTTTATAAGCCGGATAGGAACCAAAAATTACGCCGGTTAAAATAGAAACGCCGACCGCCAGCACCACTGAAGTAAAAGAAATTACAAACGCCCAATCATAACCCAATTTTTTCATAAGTAAGGAAACTAGGAAAGCCACCACAATTCCGACCACGATACCAATCAGCCCGCCCAAAGTAGTGAGAATTCCGGCTTCCAATAAAAACTGGTTACGAACCGCGGCATTTTTAGCGCCCACCGCTTTTCTTAAACCAATTTCCCTGGTTCGTTCAGCTACGGTAACCATCATAATATTTAAAATTCCAATCCCGCCAACCACTAAGGCAATAGCTGCCATGGCTGTTAAAAATAATCTTAAAGCGTCAGTAATGGTGCTTAAAATTTTCACCGCATCGGCAATATTACGTACGGTAAAATCCGCATCGACATCTTTTTTTATTCTGTGACGTTGCATTAGCACGGACTTTACGTCCATAATAGTTTGCTCTACATTTTCAGCTGAGTCTACTTTAATATTTATTACCTGCAAATACCGAATGCCAAGTAACTGTTTTTGTGCAATATCTAAAGGTAGAAAGATTTGGTCATCCTGATTTTGAAAAAAAGCGCTACCGCGAGGAGAGACTACGCCAATTACGCGCAGAGGAATACCCCCGGCTTCAGTTTGTGAACTGCTTTTTACTTTTATAACTTGTCCCAACGGGTCAATGCCACTTTCACCAAATAATTCATCGGCCACGGCTGACCCCAACACCACCACATTGGCGTTGCCCTGTTCTTCCTGCTGGCTCATAAACCTACCCTCGCGCATAGTAATTGTAACCACATCCGGATAGGAATAATCGGTCCCTGTAAAATTTGTATCAATATCTTTATTCCGCCAAACCACCGTGCTCCCACCTCGTACGGCTGAAGATACAGCTGTGCTATGGGGAACTAAAGAGGTGTCCCGCAAGGCTTGTGCGTCTTCTTGAGCCAAACTGGTAATAATAATTCCGAATATTTGGGCTGGCGGTCCTTTTTCGTTACTTTTGCCGGGCTGAACCGAAAGTAAATTCGTCCCTAATTTAGTTACCTGCCCGAGCACCAAACTTTGGGCACCGGCACCAAGGGCAATAATAATAATCACTCCGGCCACGCCGATTACAATACCAAGGATGGTTAAAAACGACCTGCCTTTTCGGGCAAGCAGAGTTCTTATAACCAGTTTTATTGTTGAAAAAAAATTCATCGGTAGTAATCTCAAATATACAAATCAACACAAATATACAAATACTCTGTTGTCGCCTCTACAAATATACAAACTATTGCGTGTTGATTTGTATATTTGTTAAAATTTGTATATTTGAGAACACTATTTCACCAGTTCTTTCCCGTCCGAAGCAATTGTCCGCTTTAAAACTTTTTCATCGCCGACAATCTGCCCGTCTTTGACGCGAATAATTCGCTTGGCGTGATTGGCAGTATCCATTTCGTGGGTGACTAAAATTATTGTGCGTCCGCCGTCATTTAATTTTTGTAAAATTTCCATGACCGTATTACCACTCTTGCTGTCTAAGTTCCCGGTCGGTTCGTCGGCAAAAATTACCGCCGGATTATTAACCAAAGCCCGGGCAATAGCCACCCGCTGTTTTTCCCCACCGGAAATCTGGTTGGTATAAAATTCCAGCCGATGCGACAAGCCCACGTCAGCCAAAGCTTTTGTTGCCAATTCGTCATAATTTTTTTTCTTGCTGTAAATGAGCGGTAGCTTTACATTATCTAAAACCGAGGTACGGGCAAGCAAATTGAAAGATTGGAAAACAAATCCAATTTCTTCATTGCGCAAAGTTGCCAAATAATCGTCATTAAAATCTTTAATATCCTGACCCTTAAACTCATACAGTCCGCCGGTGGAACGGTCTAAAAAGCTTAAAATGTGCATTAAGGTGGACTTTCCGCTACCGGAAGGCCCCATAATCGCCACAAACTCACCCTGCTCAATACTAAATGACATACCGCGCAGAACCGAAGTTACCACGTCTTCGTTTGTATAATCTTTTTTTAAATCTTGAACTTTTATTAAAGCCATATTGTCCACAAATCACTAATTACACAAATGAGGCCAAATTTTCTGCACATTATTTGCAGTATCTGTCTTTATTTGTGATTAGTGGATTATTTACTGTTTAATGTACGTAACTATTTCCTGACCCAAGTTTAAGCCGGATAGAATTTCGACCAAGCCTTCGTCGGCTTCCAGGCCGGTTTTGATTTCCACTTCTTTGTAGGTTTTCTTTTTGACATCGGTAACTACGCGGGCATATTTTTTTCCGTCTTTGGAAATTACCCCGCGAAGCGGCATAGCTAACACATCATCTTTTTTCTCTACCAAAATCGTCATATTGGCGGTCATCCCGGGCTTGACTTCCGGAATATCAGTAATGCTGGCGGTAACTTTATAATTTACCACCCCGGAAACCACGGTGGCGCCGGGGTTAACGGTTTGCACCCTGCCCACAAAATGCCTATCCGCACCCAACGCGTCTAAAGTAATATCCACCTCCTGGTCAATTTTTAAAGCGGCAATATTGGCTTCACTAATATTGGCCTCAACATGCAAAGCGCTAACGTCCTGCAATATTATGACTGCCTTTAAGGCGCTGGCCAACTCCCCGGTTTTAATGTTAACCGAGGTAATTGTACCGTTGGTCGGAGCTTTTATCATGGTATTATCAAAAGCCGACTGGGCCGCAAGTAATTGTCCTTGCGCGCTTAAAATTTGCGCCTGAGCCGCTTGCAAATCTGCCGGGCGAGCTTGAGCTTTTTTCAAATCCAAAGCTGCCTGAGCGGAAGCCACGGCATTTTGAGCTGCTGTTAATGCGCTTCTTTGTGTTTCTAAAGCTGAATTATAGGCATTAAAATAAGTTACATAAGTGGCGGATTGAGCATTGGGAATGCTGATTGTCCATGAATTATTCGACGGCACGCTGGTAGAAGAAAACTGAAGATATAAACCCTTAGTGCCTACCGGTTGAGGAGTAACATCTACAATCCCGTCACCGCTTTCCAAACCATTTACCTGAAAACGCAAACCGTTACCGGTGGAATAAATCCCAATTTTATAAACCCCCTGCTCTGTCCCGGTGTAAGTACCGGAAATTGTGGCCGTAACATTGCCGGAGTTTCCGCTGGAGCCAATGGCCGACAAACCCGAATTCATTAACGCCTTATAGGCACTCTGTACTAAAACTACTTGTTGCTTGATGGTATTTACCAAAGAACTTTTGGCGTTATCCAAAGCTACCTGGAAAACGGTAACCTCTTCACTGCTGGCTCCGGACAATACTCTATTATAGTTAGCCTGGGCAGAAGCTAAAGACCCGCGAGCGGAAGTTAGGCTGGCGAGCTGATCTTTTTGGTCTAAGCTGGACAGAATGGTACCGGCTTTAACCTTGTCCCCTTCTTTAACCCTAACCTGCTGAACTACCCCACTGGTTTTAAAACTCAAATTTAAATCGGTTTCGGAAACCACCTGGCCGGTGGCCAAAACCGTATATTTCAAATTCTGTTTTTTCACCGTATCGGTTAAAATATTGGCGCTGTTGTCTTTTGGTTTAAAAATGTTATAAGCAATCGGCAAAACCACGAGTAAAATTATTACCGTCCAAATTATTTTCTTTTTTGTAAAAAATCCTCTAATGTTCACCCAGTTAGACATATATTTATACTCCTAATTATTTAATTAAATGTTTCCCCACAACTTCTTCCATATGTTTTTTAATTTCTTTTTTCCACTGCTTATTATCGACATTTTCCATTATCATGTCAATAATTTCCGTAAATTGCTCGGCTTTCATCAGCCCTAAAACTTTCCCAAATTTCCCCATAACCATCAACCGGTCGCCGGGCTTTAACTTTAGGTCTTTTCTGGCCTGAGCCGGAATGACCACCTGTCCGCGCGCACCCAAAGTGGTAGTGCCGTACATTTTGTCATGTTTGTGGATATTGGAATCCATTAAGCATTTAACCATATATTTTTCCTAAATTTTATATGTATGATATAACATACTTATCATACATTAAATAAAATTAAGTGTCAATGGAAAATTACCCTTAGTTTCATTGCGAGCCTGCTTGCCGGTAGGCAGGTTCATCCGACCTGCCTACCGAAACCTTGGGGAAGGGGGAAGCAATCTCTCGCGCCAAGGGATTCCCGCGGAATTCCGCCCTTTTGATGCAAAAAGGTCGGAATTCCTCGCAATGACATGCGATAAAAAAAGACCGGCCACTATTAGTGTGGCCGGCTGCCGAAAAGTATTTGCCCTGTATCGGCTCAGGGGCTTAAAACCAGACGGTGTTCATGGGTTTTACCTCCTTTATCATCTGATTTTAATCGGCCCCGTAGAGGGCCAGGAAAACGCTCTCTTGCGAGAACCTATTCCTCGCCCTCATGGGCAAGGGATCAGAAAGAGCATTCAAACCTGGGTTTACCCCAGTCCGCGAATTTGTCATCTGGTCTGCTTTCTTCGATTAAGGGATCGCTTTTTATATTCCCCACATTCCCCACATTCCCCACTATTGCTATGCTCTTTGCGATTTGCAAATGCAAACGACTTTTCTCCGGACATATCTCGAGCTCCATCTGACCCTCGCAACTATTATAGTCGCCCTTCATATTATCCTCCTGGAGTGTTGTTCACACCATTTGTACATATTTGATCCCGACAAGTCGGGAGACAAACAAAAACCCGAGGCTCAAGGTTGAGCTCGGGAATAATAAGTTGAAAGTTATATTTTACATTTTTTTCAACTCAAAATTTCCGGTCTCAACGATCGGGGTAAAACAATACCAAAAATTTTGAGTAATTCGCTTCATATGTACCTAATTATACCAAACCTAAAAGCTTTGTCAAACCGTTTTCCCGGGCTATATAAGTAGCATTAAGATTACTTAACTTTACCTGCCTCTCCCCTGCTGGCACCACTA
>JBBRWU010000003.1:0-21608 GCA_038249015.1 Candidatus Doudnaibacteriota bacterium
GGCCGGTACAGAAGATTAAGCAAGGATTACGAATACCATCCGGAGACCGGCGAGACTATGATTTACATCGCTATGATCCACATCATGGTCAGGAGGTTGGCTTAAATGCTAGACATAGGAGTTTTCAAACAGGCTCTTAGTAAACTTGAAGGTTGAAACTAATTTATCAAAATCTTGAAAAACTTCACCATTTGGGATATAATTTGGTTCATATTTTGTTTTGCCGGGGCCACCAGCACCTAACAAAAAAATTATTTGATTATTTCCAGTAATTACGGTTCTACCATCTCCTAATCCAACCGAATAGTAACTAATTGCTTTCTGACCATCCACTGGTATTTCTTTATGACCGAAGCCATCGCTGAAATTAGAAAAACTATTATTGTATTCGTCTTTTGCCCAGTCTGTAAATGATAAATTTTTCGAATTGTCCCAAACACTTATTCCCATAAACGGAGTACCTTCATTCACCTCTTTTGAATCTTCCTGTAGACTGAGAGATAGTAACCTTCCCAACACCGAAGAGGTTTGAGAGACTTTTATCTTGTAAGCAGATGGGTACTTAAATGAAAGTCCATACTTGCCATTAGTATAAGTCTCCCAGTTTGCGGTTTCGTCTGCCTTCTGCGGAATTTGAGTTTCCTGCTTAGGCTGGGTGTTGGTTTGTTGATTGACAGGCTGCACTTGTGGCTGGCTGTTGCAACCTGCGGCAACAAGCAAAATCATTGGCACTAAAAGAATAAATTTCTTCATAAAAAATATTGTTATTTAATTAAGGTTGAAAAATTAATAATGGGTTGCTTTGTCCTTCCACGGAAAGTTTAACGGTTATTACGGTCGGAAATTGCAATAATGTTTGCTTAATTTGGGTAGTTACCATGGTCTGTGCGCAACTTCCGCCGCCCATTTCTGTTGCCTGATTAAAATCCGCGTACGCCACCCCATCAACAATTTTTAGGGAGTTAAGTTTACTTCCGGCAGGAAATGAAGAACCTAGGCCCGAAGCCTTTTCCGCTGCTGTTGGTCCTTTTAACAACTCGTTTATGGCCGCTGTGCCAACAGCTACAGTTTTATTTACTGTTCTTTCAACTGCAACCACTTCATTGCAATCCCCCAGACTGCTATTTTTAGCGGCAAAATAAACTTTAACCGTAGAAACAGGGCCTTTGGCTGAAAGTATTTCATCTAACTTTTGATTCCCGATAAAAACTGAAACTGTTTTAACACTTGGAAATTGTAACGCAGTTTCTTCCAGTTGAGATTTGAAACGTGGGTCATCACACATACCTCCCAAAGTCATAGTTCCTGACAGCTTAATTACCGCATTGCCATTTGTAATGGCCACACTATCTACTTTTAAATTTGAGCCGGCTAAAGAATTATACAACCCCGACTGGCCAATATATTTATCTTTTATGGCCAATAAGGTTTCTATGGCTACCTTGAGTGGAGCCGTTGTCGCCGAAACTTCTCTATCTATTCCGATTACACTGTCTCCACAGCCAACCAATTTCCCAGTTTTGCCGTTGTCATCCGGGGCAATTACAAAAACTTTTACCTTGGTTACTGCTACTGGCTCTTGCGGTTTGGAGGCCTCATTATCAATAGGTTGATTTTGTTTAGATGTTGGTTGGGCGGTATTGCATGCCGCGGCAAGCAAAACGATCATTAACCCTAAAAACAATATTTTTCTCATATAATTTTAATAATAAATTATTAAACTTTTCGTTTAAAGTATGGGCTTTTTGCCTATAACTGTCAAGAAAACGGTAAATATAGTAAAATATAGATACTACTTAAGGCTTAAGGTAATATGGTCACGAATTTAGAAATTTTATATGATTCAATCCCAAACCGACAACTTGGAAGAAGATATTTCTCCGCTAGACGCCGGCACCAATACACCGGAAGACGAGAAGCTTGACCAAAACTTGCGACCCTCTACTTTGGACGAATACATCGGCCAAACCGCGGTAAAAAACAATTTAAATGTTGTGATGACCGCCGCCAAACAGCGCCAAGAAATTTTGGAGCATGTTTTATTGTACGGCCCTCCGGGTTTAGGTAAAACCACTCTGGCACATATAATTTCCCGCGAGATGGGGGTAAATATTAAAATCACTTCCGGACCGGCCATTGAACGCGCCGGGGACTTGGCTTCCTTGCTGACTAATTTACAGACCGGGGATGTGCTCTTTATAGACGAAATCCACCGCTTAAACAAAAACGTGGAAGAAGTACTTTACCCGGCTATGGAAGATTACGTTTTAGATATTATTTTAGGCAAAGGCCCGGGCGCCAGAAGTATTCGGATGGACCTGCCCCGCTTTACCTTAATTGGCGCCACTACGCGCATTGGTTTGCTTTCCAGCCCCCTGCGAGACCGCTTTGGCGCCACTTACCGCTTGGAATACTATGAACCTGAGGACTTGGAAAAAATTATTAAACGCAGTGCTAAAATTTTAAAAATGGACGTGGAAAAAGATACGGCCGGCGAACTTTCCAAGCGCAGCCGTTTTACCCCGCGCATTGCCAACCGCTTACTTAGGCGCGTTCGGGATTTTGCTCAAGTCCAAGGCCATGATACAATTGGTTTAAGCATGGCGCAAAAAGCTTTGGAGCTTTTGGAAATAGATTCCCTCGGTTTGGATAAAAATGACCGGCGGATCTTAGAAACCTTAATTCATAAATTCTCCGGCGGTCCGGTGGGCTTAAATACTTTAGCAGCCGCCACCGGCGAAGAAGAAGATACCATTACCGACATTCATGAACCGTTTTTAATCCGTTTGGGACTAATTGCCAAAACCCCCAAAGGCAGAATTGCCACCGAAGCGGCGTATACACATTTAAATATTACCCCACCCGCTAACTCAAAACAAAAACCCCTGTTGTGATTAAATAAAATTAAATAAAAATTACTGAAATAAATTTTGGCGATTTTGCTTAATTTTATTTAATTCTTGCTCAATCGTTTTATGAACTTATCTAACCCAGCCAATTTACTCATCGCCGGAATTTATTTTTTAACTGTGGGTATTTTAAGTTTCTTTTCCTTATTCGGTGTTTACATTTTAATTCGCTATGGCCGGTCAACACCGCTAACTTTGACCATCACCATTGTTTATAGTATTCTTTTTTTAAAAATTTTTGCTGAAAGTTTTAATACCCTAACCTTAATTCTTTCTTAAAAAAATGCCAAAAAAATTCTTCCCTAGCCAATTAGATACCGAAACCGTGCACTTGATGGTGCGAGAACATTGGATGGCTTTATTTTTAAAACTTTTAGTTTGGGTATTTTTTGCCACTGCCCTGGTGCTGTTTAACCGGTTTGCCGGCCAGTACTTACCGGCAATTTTTGAAGGATTATGGGGAAACATCACCTCATTGGGCATTCAAGCCTACTCGCTATTTTTAACGTTGGCATTATTTTTAATTTTTGTTTTTTACTACTTAAATGTCCAAATTATTACCGACATTCGGATTGTGGACATTACCCAAACCGGTTTATTTTCTCACACAATTTCCGAATTACATATTGATAAAATGGAAGATGCCACCAGTAATACAAACGGTATTCTAGGCACCATCTTTAATTACGGCAATGTCTATATACAAACCGCCGGAACCGTGGAGCGTTTTGAATTTGAGAATGTCCCCGACCCGGCCGGAATTGAAAAACTAATTTTGGATTTGTACGAAAAAAATTCCAATTTTTCCAAAAAAATTAATCATTAATTTTAAAAAAATGCCAAAGACAGTTGCTATTTCAGGGGGGTTTGATCCGGTTCATATTGGTCATGTTGAGTTGATGAAAGAGGCCAAGGCTTTAGGCGACAGACTGGTGGTAATTATAAACAATGACAACTGGCTTAAAAAGAAAAAAGGCTCCTCTTTTATGGACGAAAAGGAGCGCAAGGCAATTATTGAATCTATTCGTTATGTTGACGAGGTAATTATTTCCAGCCACCCGGAAAATGCAATTGATATGTCGGTCAGCTCGGATTTGGAAAAACTTAAACCGGATATTTTTGCCAACGGCGGGGACAGGAACGAAGCCGATGCGGCCAAGCCCGAATCTTCACTCTATAAAGATATTAAAATTTGCGATCGCCTGGGAATAGAAATAGTCTACAATGTCGGCAAAGGCGGAAAAATTCAAAGCTCCAGCTGGCTAATACAAAAAGCAAAAGAGAACAAATAAACTAGCATAAAATAGCATGGACTAGATCCGCGCTTTTTTAATTGCCAAGAAAAAAGGGTCATTTATACTCGGACCCAAACGAGTTGGTGGATTAAAGGCTCCACCTGATGCCTATGAGCGTGTTGGCCCTGGTTAACGGCGCGAGCCAAAACGTAAGACGAATTTTTGGAATTTGGTATTCCACCCTCGGTCCGCTGCCGGTGAGGGGGTCGGTGATCAGCCCTACGCCAATCGACTTATTGACTTTGCGATTAACCTCAAGCTTCCACCAAAATCCGCTTCCCCCGTATTCCGGAACAAACAGGATTGATGTCTTGGCGTTACCCAACCAGACATACCCACCAACCCGCGCCGGGTTTTTTGCTTCTTCCAAACCGCCACCCAGGGCAAATTGCACCCATGGTTTAGGACTGTAAGTTGCGCCGGCATAGGTTTGAGAGTAACCTTTTTGCGTCTGAAACCAGACGAAAGATCCCAGCCTTCCCTTTATAGGGCGAGTCATTAGTCCGTCAATCCTGGGAGTGGCATGCCCGTCCGATATATATGTTCGTTCCTCTACCCAATTTTGAGCAAACATCAGCTCAGAAAAAACCATCATGACTACTATCAATATCAAACGAAGCATTTACCACCCTCCTTTTATCTACGCTAGTTGATTAGCGTAACCAGAAAGTATGCCAGAAAAACAATTAGGCTTTGGGGACAAAGAAATTTTGGTTTATTTAACCCTACTTCAACATGGTAAACTCACCCCTTCATCTTTAGCTAAAATCTCCCGCCTTAACCGCACTACGGTGTATAGCACAGCCAAAGAACTGGCTTCAAAAGGGGTTATTGCAGAGGACCTGGGCAATAAAACTTTGTTTTTGATTGCCAAACCTCCGAGTGATTTAAATATTCTTGTTCAAAAGGAAGAAAAACAATTGGAAGAAAAACGGGCAATAATAAAAAATGCCGTGCAGGAACTACAGTCGATTTCCCAAGCCACGGTTTACACCTTACCAAAAATTGTTTCCGTGGCCCAGGACGAAGTGGAAAACCATCTTTATCAAGCCACACCCAAATGGGACGAGAGTCTTTTAAAATACGACGGCTGTTGGTGGGGTTACCATGACCATACATTTGTAAACTCTTATGAAAAATGGATAGATTGGTATTGGGAAACCGGATCCAACCCCAAAACGATAATTAAGCTTTTAAGTAACGAAACGGCGGAAAAAGTAAAAAGTAAAAAGTTTAGCCGTCGGCAAATCCAGTTTTGGGAAGCAAGTCACAACTTTAAAACCACTACTTGGGTCTTGGGCGATTATGTTGTTATGATTGTGAGTAATCAACACCCCCACTACCTGGTAGAAATCCACGACGCAGTCCTTGCCCACGACCAAAGAGAAATTTTTAAAGGCATCTGGAAAACACAGATAGAAAAAATACTCCATAAGGAGTATTTTTTATTTATCAATTTTGAAAATATCTTATTTGTTTAAACCGGTTTCTACGTATTGTTTAATTAAAGACTGGTAAGGCACATCCATTCGGTTAGCTTTATTTTTCAATTTTGCAATGGTAATCTGTGGAAGGCGAATTGAGATTGCTTTGGTGGTTGGCTTGGCATCAAAAAATATTCCAGTCTTTGTTTTTGACCAGTCTAAATACTCAGTAGAATCATGAGTATACCAAAACCCCCGCTCCTGCTCTTCGTTTTTAAATTTTGGTAATTTTTTAAACTTGTTTTTCATAATATACATTCCTTTCATTTTTATTCGCGGGCCGTGCGGAGATAATCCTAATTTTGTTGTTTCTGGTAGTAAAAATTATAAACAATGCCTTACCCGAATCTGTTTTACCCAAAAGCTCAAAGCGCATTTCGGCGCGACTGTGATTTTCATCGATTCTTAAAACATAAGGGTTTAAAAACACTTGCTCACTTTCTTCTTGTGATACCCCATGTTTTATTAAACTTTTTAGTTGATTACCCCCATCCCAATCAAATTCCATAAAATACCTTCCGGACATTATTGTATATACATAATATATACAATAATGTCCGGTTTGTCAAATTTATCTAATTACTTTCCACTCGTCTTCATGAGCCCGGTTAAACAGGGTAAAATGAATACTGTTTTTCGCCCAAATCCATAAAAGTTTTGGCCAGCCAATGGTATGGGGCCTACGGCCGGTATGGTAAAACAAAAGTTTGGGGTTGGTTCTGGTATGACCAAGCCTGGAAATCCGATAAAACAAATCTTTGTCTTCCACGGTGGTTAAGTCTTCCCGGTAACCGTGGAGCTTTTTAAAAACTTCCGTTTTCATCATTTGAAATTCACCGCACGTGGATCCGACGCCTAAAATATTGTTGGAAATATAAAACACGCAGTCGGACAAAATTACATAGCCTAAAATGTCCCCCCAGGTTTCCATTTCAGGGAAAACCCTGACCCAGCCGCTTAACCCCAAAAGTTTGGAGTCATTTTTAAAGTCCTGCAATGCCCGCTTTAAAAACTCGTCGGGGTTGGGAAGATACACGTCCGCATCCAAGAAAATTAAAAATTTGCCTTTTGCCTCGGCCGCCCCCACATTTCTCCCCTGCCCGATGGTTTGACGTTTACCGGATAAATTTTCCACGACTTTCCCCCCGAAATTTTTTACAATCTCCACGGTCTTGTCTGTGCTCCCGCCGTCGGAAACAATAACTTCGTATTCAAAAGTTTTTATTTCCCTTAAATTTTCCAGTAATTTAGCAATAACTTTTCCCTCGTTTAAGGTGGGGATGATAAATGAGATCATAGATATTTTTTTCCCAAGTTTTGTTTAAAATATTTTCCGGCACCAAATAGCGCGGTCACCAAAATTACTATTAAAAAAAGCACAAATGCCGACTTAAAACTTTTATCTATCATGGTGTACAGATGGCCAAAAAAATAACCGGCCCCCATTAATAAAGCGGTCCAAACAAAGCCACCCAGAAAATTAAAAATTATATATTTTTTTAAAGGCACCCGAGCCATCCCCGCGGCAATTAGCGTGGCCAGTGCAAAACCAAACCCCATGGTAATTTTAGAAAGAAATAAAATTTTATTTTGGTGATTTTCAAACAGTTTTTCCAAACGTTCCACACTTTCTTCGGTAATGCTAAAATATTTTCCCCACCTATCCACAAACTTCCGCGCCCCATAAAAACCCACAAAATACCAAACAATATCCGCCACTAAATCCCCCAACATTAAAACCAAATATATTGGCCAAAAACTAAAAGTACCCAGACGCAATAAAAAACCACAGGCCACCATTACAATAGGCCCCTCAATAATTGCCAAAGGGAAAGCAATAAAATATTTATAAACTAATAATTTTGCTAACCAGTATTGTTCCCACATAGCCAATCAACAATTAATATCCAATAACCATTCTAATTCCGGATAAAGCGGCTAAAGTTGCGGTTTCTGCTCGCAACAGCACACCCCCCATTCCTAAAGTTTTAACATTTGATACGGTTTTAAACAGAGCAACCTCCTCAAGTCCAAAACCACCCTCAGGACCGACTATAATACCAATCCCTTCACTGGCGCCCGCATTACTTGGGTGTCCGCCGTTAATGTCGGTTAAATAAACAGTTCCCAAACTTTTTATGGAATTTATTAACTCATCCCTACTTGAAACAAAACTCAGTTCCGGCCAAGTCGCACGCTCGCATTGCTTGACAGACTCAATTAAAATTTTCTCCCAACGGATTTTTTTAACCGCAAATTTTTCTTTACTTAGTTTAGTTGCGGAATTCTGCCCATTAAATAACACAATCTTTTTTAAACCCAACTCCGTACCTTTTTGTAAAATAAAATCTAAGGCTTTTTCTGCAACCACCGCCTGAAACAAAACCAATTCTGTTTTCGATTCATTCGGCACAACTAATTCCTGCAAACATTTTAATTCCAGGTGATTTTTCCCCGCCTTAACCACTTTGGCTAAAAATCTTTTTTTGTCCGGACCTTGCAACTTAGCCTCTTGTCCCACCTTTACACGGTGAGATAACAAAAGATGCCGAGCTTCTTCGGCAACAAGTTCAACAACCTTGCCTTTACTTAAATTTTCCCCGCAAAAAAAATATGGCATTAGTTTAAATTAAACTTCAAAATACAACGCAAAAATTACCTGTTTACCCAACAGTTGATTTAAAGCCGAAACAATATTAGAAGCCAACACTTTTAATTTTTGGGCCACTTCGCGGGAAAGACAGGCAATCACCAACACCCCTTTTTTCAAATCCATTGCCTGGGTTAATTCTTTTGCCTCTTCTACAAACGCCCCAACAACCTCACGCCAATACTTAAGCACCTTGTGCTTATACAAGGTTTGTTCAAAATGATGCTCTTTGGCGCTAATGGAAATTAGCTTGTCTATTTTAGAAAAGCCTTTTGAATGGTTTCTGGTAGTTAACATTTTTTATTTTGATAATTAATTATTTAGTTCGGAACCTCTTCTTCCACTGCCGGAGTTAAAGTAATATGCTGTGCCGGCATCTCCAATGGATGTGTGGTGGTAATAAAAGTTTGGAAACGACCCTGAAGATATTTTAACAAGAAAGTTCTTCGGGTTTCATCCAGCTCCGAAAGCACATCATCGAGCAATAGAATTGGTTTGTCATCCCCCTTGCTTAAATATTCCATTTCTAATATCTTTAACGCCAACACCTGGCTTCGCAATTCCCCCCGAGAAGAAAAGGGTGACAAATATAACCCGTCACTCTTTAAGGAAAAATCATCTCTGTGCGGCCCCACCAAACAACTGGCCAGAAACTTTTCTTTGGTACTTTGTTCAACCAATCGTTTGTGAAAACTGTTTGTTATTTCTTCCAGTGTCTCCCCGGCCAGGGTTTCATAAAAAACCTCCACAGGGCGATGGAAACCGGAAATTTTGGTATAAATATCTGCGATGTTGGAATTTAAAAAATTCATCAATTTTTTTCTTTCCAAAATAATATAACTTCCTAATGAAACCAACTGCTCATCCCAAACACCCAAATCCGCCCCCTGACTTCTCCCCGCTTTCATTTCACTTAGTAATTTATTTTTTTGATAAATTACCTTTTTATAATTTCCTAAAGCATCTAAGTATGCCAAGTTTTTTTGACAAAGCACCATATTTAAATATTTCCTTCTTAAATCTGGGGCTTTGGTAAACATATCCACGTCCGTAGGGTCAAAAATCACCACACTTATAAACCCCTGGGCTTCTTTGCGTTTTTTCTTTACCCCATCTATGGCAAAATTAGCGTAAATTTTTTCTCTTTTCTCTAAAAAAATGTCCAACCTACGGTCTTCCCCATCTTTTTCCAAAACCAATTTTAATTCCAAATTAACAGAATCTTTCAAAAAAATAAATTCAGTGTCGTCCCGGAAGGATTTAAATAATGAGGCAAAATAAACCGATTCCAAAAGATTGGTTTTCCCTACCGCGTTCGGTCCGGTAAGAATTACCGTGTCACCACTAATTTGAATTTCCAAATCGGGGTAATTTCTAAAATTTTTAATCTGTATGTTTTTAATCTTCATGTTCCCGCAAAATTATTAATATTTTTTTAAATTTTTATCGGCATCACTAAGTACAAATAATCATCTTTTTGTACCGGGACCACCAAGCTTGGTGAGCTGTCATCAATAATTTTCAACATTACTTCAGTTGAGTCCATCCCAAAAAGACAGTCTAATAAGTAATGATGGTTTAATATAACCTCACCGTCCCCACCCTCTATTTTGCAAGGGAGGTCCACCACACTCTTACCCAAATCGGACGATTCAGCTGTTAACACCAATTGTTGGGGCCCGCTTAAAAATTTTAAATTTACACTGTTGGTGGTGCGACTAAACACAGAGGTGGTTTTTAACGCACTTGCAAGTAGTTGTTTTTCCACAACTGCGGAAATTAAAAAATTATTAGGAATTATTTGTTGGTAATCCGGGTACTGACCATCCGCCAGCCTACTCACCACCTCGGTGTTGTTAAAAGAAAACATAGTTTGGGTGGGGGTAAAAATTATATCCGCCGAGCCTTTTTGTTGACCAATAATCCTGGAAATCTCCACTATGGTTTTCTGTGGGACTATTACCTCCAAATCCCCACCGGAATAATTTGTAAGTTTGATTTTTTTCTCCGCCAGCCTGTACCTATCTGTAGCCACCACCCGCAAAACCCCGGCATTAATTACAAATAACACCCCAGAAATTTCCGGTTGGGTTTGATTATTCGAGGCTGCAAAAGACACTTGATCAAGCGCTGTTTTTAACTCCTGGGCTTCAATACTTAAGTTTTGTCCGTCGGTTACCACCGGGATAAGCGGAAAATCTTCCGCCGGCATAGTTTTTATTGAAGTATGATAGTTCCCCACCTCAATCCCCAGTTCTTGACCATTAGTTTGAATGGTGGTGTTTTGATTAGGAAGGTTATTAATTAAATCGGAAAGGGTTTTCCCTACAACGGTTATTCCACCTTCTTCTTCGGTTTTACACCTGACTTGGGTACTAATCGCCAACTCTAAATTAGTTGAATAAATTTTTAGTACCCCATGCTCCGCCTTCATTAAAATGTTATTTAGTATTGGTAGGGTGTTTGTTGAAGACAAAACTTTACCAATTATTAAGAGACCGGTTTTTAAATTTTCTTGCGTGCAAATTACTTTCATATATAAATTAATTAATTGACTTAATGATACATAGTAAGGCTTGTTGATATGTGGATGGTGATAATTTCCTAATAAATATCCATAAAACACTAGGTGGTGTTGTTGATAATTTATGCTTGGGTTGTGTAAAAAAAAATTAAAAACTTTTGTGAATAATGATTAGTCTTTTTATACACAGGTGCGGGTATTTATGTGAACAGCTTATCCATAATTAAATCCACCTCTTGTTTGAATGACACCTTCTCGTTGGTTAATCTTTTTACTTTATCAACGGCGTGCATGACGGTGGTGTGGTCTCTCCCCCCAAAAAAATCCCCAATAGAAGGGAAAGAATTATCCAACTCTTTTCTAATTAAATACATGGCAATTTGCCTGGGCTTAACAAACTCTTTTTTTCTGGACTGTTTGATCAAGTCCTCCATGGAGATGTTGTAGAAACTCGCGACAGACTCCGCTATTTTTTTTGCGGAGGTTACCCTTTTTTTCGCCCCTATAATACTAGCAAGGATGGTTTTGGCCTGTTCCAGCACTAATCCTTTATTTTCCATTTGTTGGTAAACCGCCAGGCGGTTAAGCGCACCCTCTAATTCGCGAACATTGCTTAAAATATTCTCCGCAATGTAGAAAAGAACATCCTCGGAAATATTTACCCCCTTTTTTTCCATTTTGGTGCGCAAAATAGCCATTCTGGTCTCTAAATCCGGGGCTTGGATATCTGCCACCATCCCCCACTCAAAACGGGAAATTAACCTTTGTTCAATAGCGGGAATATCCTTCGGTAGTCGGTCCGAAGTAATAATAATTTGTTTGCCCTTATCACGGAGTTCGTTAAAAGTGTGGAAAAATTCTTCCTGGGTGCCTTCTTTTCCGGCTAAAAATTGAATATCATCAATTAATAATCCATCAATCTCCCGGTAGGCTTTTTTAAATTCATCCATCCTTTTTTGGCTGATGGCGTTTATGTAGTCGTTGGTGAATTTTTCACTGGTAACATAAAGGATTTTTTGTTTACTATTGCTTTGTAATAGTTTGTGTCCGGCGGCATGCATTAGGTGGGTCTTACCTAGCCCAACCCCCCCATAAATAAACAGCGGGTTGTATTGAGATCCGGGGGTTTTGGCCACAGCTTGGCTGGCCGCATGGGCCAGCTCGTTGTTTTTACCGATAATAAAAGTTTCAAAAGTATATTTTGGGTTTAGTCCGGAAAAATTTTGTGAAAAATTTTCTCTAGGGCCGAAATTTTCCGAGTTATTTTTGGTCGGGGAGTTTTTTTGGACCAGTTGGGTTGTTTGGTTGCTTCCTAATTGGTAACGAATTTCTTTTATTTCCGGGGCTTGGCTTTTTAGCGCTTTAAGCATTTCTTGGTGGTATTTTGCGGCTATCCAGTCCCGGTTAAAGGCACTCGGAACACCTACAATAATGTAATCGCCACTCCTTTCAGTAATGCTGGTATTTTTGAACCAGGTATTAAAATTCGCTTTGCTTAAGGATATTTCTAAGCTTCCTAAAATTGCTTGCCAGAGTTGTTGGTTGTTCATGGAGTTTGGATTTTTGAGTTTGCTTATTTTTTTCAAACTTTTCTTATCACAGATTTCTATTGTAGTTTAACAGGGACTTATCAACATGTAAAATAGCCAAAATTCCTTACAAACATAAGGAATTTTTAAGACTATGTGTATATGCTGTGGAAAAATTGTGGTTAAGGAACAATGTTTAAATTTTGTTAAAAATAGAATTGACTATTAGGTATAATTTTTGTATAATTAGTCAAGATTATTATTATTCATTGATTCGCGAATCAATATTAACATTATCAATTTGATATTCATTCTATTCGTGTAATTAGTGTATTAGTGGACAATTATGAAAAGAACTTATCAGCCAAAAGTCGGCAGAAGAAAAAAGCGTCATGGTTTTCTGAAAAGAATGGAAACCAAAACTGGTAGAAATGTGCTAGCCAGACGCCGTGCCAAGGGTCGCAAGAAACTATCTGTCAGCTAAATAGCCTAAAACTGTCAAACTGATGTTAAAAAAAGTTAACCGCCTAGCGAAAAGCAAAGATATTCAAAAAGCCTTTGCCCGGGGGCGGACTTTTTTTAATCCTCTTTTTACTTTAAAAGCCTTGCCTTCGGTTGGGGAAAAGCGTTTTACTGTAGTAATTTCCACAAAAGTATATAAAAAAGCAGTGGCAAGAAATAGGCTAAAGCGCCTAATAAGAGAACATGTCCGGAAAAATTTGGATAAGTTTAGGCCGGGAAACTATGTTATTATTACTAAGCCCTTGGTGGCACGCAAAATGGAGAGTGTGGCGATGAAAGCCGCTCAGGACCTTTTGGCTAACATAATTATATGAGAAAAATTCTTTCAATAATTCAATCGCTTCCGGCAAAGATTGTAGCGCTATTAATTAAAGCATACCAGCGCACTCTTTCCCCGGATCACGGCTTATTTAAGGCAAAATACCCTTATGGATTTTGTCGGCATTATCCCACTTGTAGTGAGTACAGTCTGCAAAGTATTGAAAAATTTGGTTTTTTAAAAGGCGGGTATTTAAGCACTAAAAGAGTGATTACTTGTAACCCGTTTACTCAGCCGAAGATTGATCAAGTTCCTAAAAATTTTTAAACTAATAACATCATGTTAAATATCTACAATGAAGTAATCTACCGTCCCCTTCTTAACCTGTTAATATATTTTTATAATATTATTCCCGGGCATGATATTGGGGTGGTTATTGTTTTGTTGACCATTTTAATCCGTTTGCTTTTGGCCCCCAGTTTTCATAAATCTCTCAAGAGCCAAAAAGCCATGACCGATTTACAACCTAAGTTAAATGAACTGAAAGAAAAACACAAGGGTGACAAAGAGGGTCAGGCTAAAGCCATGATGGATTTGTATAAAGAACATAAAATTAATCCGCTTGGTTCCTGTTTGCCGTTGTTATTACAATTGCCTGTGCTAATTGCGCTGTATCAAGTTTTTAGCAAAGCATTGAATAATCATTTGTCCGGACTATATTCTTTTGTTCAACAGCCGGCGTTTATTGACCCGAAGTTTTTAGGGTTGGTAGATTTAAGCAAGCCAAGTTTGGCTTTTGGAATTGTGGCGGGCTTAGCCCAATTTTGGCAATCAAAAATGATGATGCCAAAAGCCGGGGTTAAGCAAGATGCCACAGCCAAAGCAATGCAATTGCAAACCACCTATGTTTTGCCGGTAATTAGCGTGGTGATTGCTATTAAATTGCCTGCCGGACTGCCTTTATATTGGATAGTTACCACTCTCTTTGCCGTTGCTCAACAGTATTATATTATTAGGCAACAAAAGACTGTTTAAACAATTGACTTTTGACAATTGACTTTTGATTTGGCTATTTCCTTTGGGGAAGCTCCGGTTAAATGTCAGATGTTAAATGTTAAATGTTAAATGTTAAATCTATGACCGATTATAATAAAATCGAAATAGTAAAAAATATTATTGCCGAGCTAATGGAAAAAGCCGGCATTTTAGGCAGCGTTGAGTTTGAGGAAAGCATCACCAAAGGATTGGTGTTTAATATTAGTTCCCCGGATTCGTTTATGATTATTGGCCGGCAAGGTTCGACTTTACATGCTATTCAAATCTTGGTTCAGGCTTTGGCCGCCAAGCGTTTTAATTCCCAAGAACCTGCCTCGCCGGATGCGAGCCAAAGCGGAACATTTTGGTTTTCTTTGGATGTGGATGACTACAAAAGAAAACGCGAGTGGTTTATAAAAGAAACAGCTAAAGCCGCCGCCGATCGTTGTAAATTAACTGGCCGAGCGTTGTCGCTAGAGTCTATGCCAAATTATGAACGCCGTTTGGTTCACGCATATTTACAGGAAAACTGCCCCGATGTAGAAAGTTCTTCCATTGGCAATGACCCATACCGAAAAGTGGTAATAAGAATAAAGAGATAAAAAAATCCCTCCATATGGAGGGATTTTAAATTTACTCAATTTAATATTTTACCAACGTACCAACTTTTTTATAAGTTCAAATAAAAGTTGATATTTTTTTCTAAAATCTAAAAACATGGTTATATTAGGGATAATATTATCCAAAACACCATTGCTAAATCGTTTTTAAAATAGGGGTTGTCGATAAGGCCCTGGGTAATAAGGGTGATGAGGAAAAGGGCAATGCCGAGTTTAATGGTATGGTCAGATTGTAAACGTTCGACCTCTCCCTGGCCCTCTTCACGCCTGGAGAGGGAAACTATTTTGAAGCCTCTATGTATGAACAGCCAGGCAAGGCCGATGAAGCTGATTAGCCCTAAAATACCGGTTTCAACCCAGAAATTTAAAAAGACGTTGTGGGGAAAATTGTGTGTGTCTGTCAGGTCGGCATCGGAATTTAGTCTGGGCCAGTTTTGGTTAAAGCCCGTAAGTCCCAGTCCAAGCAGAGGAGATTCTTTTATTGCCTTTACCCCTGTGTGCCACAAAGAAAGCCTGGAGACGGCAGATTTTTCGCCGTACAGAGGTAAAGTAAAACGCCAGCGAAGGTTGGGAACAGAGGCGACAATTATCACCATAATAATAACTATAACGGCAGAAATTTTGCGAATTTTTTGGTTTGCTACAAAAATTAAATAAATTAACATTGCCGCACCAAGCCCGAGCCATCCTGCGCGGGAGAGGGAAAGAAGGAGGCCGATGGAGCCAAGAAGCCAAGTAATAGATTTAAGATTTAAGATTTTTAATTTAAGTGTTAAAAACAAATCAGGCAAGAGAAACGCAAGCAGAGGTGCAGACCATAAAGCATAGAAATTTGGGTGCACAAAAAAACTTAAAGCGCGTTTGGGCTCAACGGAATTTCCCCACCATGCCGGTGGCAGGCCAAGCAAGGTGAAGTATTGGAAAATGGCATAGGCTCCGGCGAAGCCAAGTAGCAAGTAGCAAGTATTTAGTATTAAGGATTTGGATTCAGGGAGTTTGGTTATTATAAAACCACTGATGAAATAAATACTAATTGGCTGTAAAAATAAAACAATAAATTGTCCCAGTTTGACACGGTCAAACCCATTTATAAAAAGTGAAATCAGTCCGGAAAGAAAAAACAAACCAACCAACAAAAAAACCGCCTTATTGAATTTTGTTACAAATGTAACAAAATTCAATAAGTAGTTTTTAACTATTAAGTAAAATAGAAATATCACCCACACTAAAAATACCCACGTCATTAAAAGGTTTGTGGGGAAGTCGGTCAGATTAAAACGAACAACATAAGCCGGGGCAAGGCAGAGAGTAAGTAAAATAAGATAAGACATCAGGAGTAAATATAATTAAGCAAAATTTAAAAATTAAATAAAAATACCGTTATAATTTAATTAGCCCTCCGCTGAATACGGATTCCTGCCGGCTGGCAGGCGGGTGTCTTCAGCGGAAAAAGTTTCGATTGGCATGATTTACAAAAGTTTGTTCGCGACGCAGAGCGAGTGCCCCGATTTATCGGGATCCTCCTACGGCGGAAATATGGGTTCAATACCTCGTCAACTCGCTGTGAGGGGCCTTTATTGCATACAATTTTTGCCAATCATTTAAATCATATCAATCTTTTAAATTATCTACGGTATGGCTACTCTAATTTTTTTACTAATTGCGTTGCTGTTGGTTTGTACGAAAAGTTTATAGCTCCCACTTTCCGGCGCGGTAAGCCATTTAAAGGTATAACGAAAATTTCCGCCAATGTGGTCAACATTGGCCGCATTACCTATAAGGGTGTTCTGACCTTTGCTGTTTTGAAAATAGAAATTTACAGTCGGGTAACGATTACTGCTTTCCGCGGTTAAAGTTACCGGGAAAACCAACAGACTTTGGTCTGCCGGCTCAACTAAAGTAATTGGCGCCTGGGTCATAACGTTTATCGTAATGCTGGTGTCCGCACTGTTACCGTTAATATCAATAGCTTTTACGGCCAAGGTATAACTACCGTCACTTAAATTTTTATCAACAATAAAAGTAAATGGCCGAGTAAAACTATTTTTATATAATTCACCGTTAATGTATAGTTCTGCTTTGGCAATTGGATTTGAGGAAGAAATATTAGCGGTAAGAGAAAAAGGTAATTGTGAAATAGTGGCGCCGTCGGAGGGTTCCAGAATATTTACACTAATTTTGTTCTCCCCATTATTTGAAGGTTGTAAGACTTGAGCATCATTTGGCGGATAAATATAGCCGTGCGCCAAAGCCCATTCTACCACCGGATTTTCCCAGTTGGGATTGTCTTGTCTTTCACTATGGAGTACGGTATAAACTTTATAAATAATTCTCTCCTGAGGCGTGCTTGAGTCGGCCGGTTGTCCGGTTAAAGAGTCGGTTGCCACTTTAACATGGGCATTGTCGTAAGCGGTCGGTACAGAGTAATTGGCAAAGGTTTCTATTTTGGTGGTGGGACTGATTTCAGTTGGTAGTTTTCCGGAAAGTTCATCCACAGCAACTTTTTGAATTCCCGCCGGGACCGGAAAATCTTCGGCCGGAGTGTCTTTAAGCGCGGCAACCATAAAATCGTGCCAGATTGGCGCAGCCACCAACACACCGTCAGCGCCTTTTTTTAATAACTCACCGTTGTTATTACCGGACCAAACCCCCGCTGCTAAAGAAGGAGTAAAACCCATGGTCCAACCGTCGTGCCAGTTTTGTGTGGTCCCGGTTTTGGCTGCGACCGGACGGCCGGGCAAAACTAGTGGGGAGCTGTTACCAAAAACGTAAGCTCTGGCATTGTTGTCTGTCATTATGCTAATAACTTCGTATGCAGCTTGGGGGTCAAAGACGGCTTGCGGGTTACTTTTAAATTCTTCAATGATGATATTATCTTTCCCCACGATTTTTAAAATGGGGGTCTTTTCATTTTTAACCCCCCCGTTGGCAATTACTGACATGGCTGCAACATGATCAACCAATCTAACTTCGCAGCCTCCCAGCACTAAAGACAGCCCGCAATTTGCCAGAGGCGAGGTGATACCTAAATCCCGTGCGGTTTGTACGGCATTCTCCACACCAACCAGGCTTAAAGTTTTAACGGCCGGAACATTTAAACTGCCGGCCATGGCTTTGCGCATAGATACCGGACCGTAGTTTTGGCCATTGTAATTACCGGGAATATAAGCCTTGCCGTTAAAAGTTCCGAAATTTGTAACCACATCAATGAGCATTGAGGCCGGTGAAAAACCGTATTCTTTTTTAAAAGCCGTGCCGTAAACGTAGGGCTTAAAACTGGAGCCGGGTTGTCGTTGTGAAAGTGCCACGTTAACATTAGGTTCAAAAGTGCAATTTTTTCCCGGGGTACAGCCGGCCGGTTCAGATTCACCAAAATAATCCTTACTGCCGACCATGGCTAAAATTTGTCCGGTTTTTGGGTCAATCGCTACCAGCGCGGCATTGTTGGCGTTGTATTTTTTACTACTTTTTTCTACGCCGTTTTTAACCGCAGTTTCAGCAATATCTTGGAGGCGAGGATCAAGCGTGGTATAAATTTTTAAACCGCCTTCTTCCAAAGTTTTTTCGCCGAATTTATTGGCCAAATAATCCTGGACCCATAAAACAAAATGTGGGGCTTTAATCCCGGTGGTAATTTTGCTAAAATTTACTTTTTCATTTTCCGCTTGCTTGTTTTGCTCTTCGGTAATATAGCCTTGTTGCTGCATTAAATACAAAATGGTATTTTTGCGATTGTCCAAACTGGTGCGGTTTGGTCCGAAGGGGTTGTAGTAAGTCGGCGCCTGTGGCATGGCAGCCAAGTAGGCACTTTCAGCCAAAGATAAATCTTTGGCGGACTTGTTAAAATATGACTGACTGGCCGCTTCAATTCCATAAGCGTTCCGACCGTAAGGAATTTCATTTAAATAAAATTTTAAAATATCTTCTTTGGAAAAACGCGAGTCGATAGCTACGGCTAAAATCATTTCACGGATTTTTCTGTCCCAAGATTTGTCGTCGGTCAAAATAGATTTTTTTACAAATTGTTGGGTAATGGTACTGCCACCTTGGCTTTTTTTACCGGACAAAATATCCACCATAATTGCTCTGGCAATGCCGGTAAAAGAAATCCCCCCGTGGTTGTAGAAATCTTTATCTTCTACGGCCACGGTGGCATTTTTTAAATTTGGGGAAATTTGGTCTAAGTTCACTAACGTGCGTTTGTACTCGCCGTGAATTTCATAAAGTAGGCTGTTGTCGCGGGCAAAAATTTTAGTGGATTCCGGCACTTGTCTGTCCAGTAGTTTATTTGGGTCAGGTAGATCTTTAGCGTAATATAAAAATAACATGGCCGCTGCAAATATCCCTACTGCAAAAAGCCGGAAAATCCAGGTTAAGGTTTTCTTTAAATTGAAGTTAACTTTAAATTTTCTTCGCCGTTTTGGTGAAGAAGTATTTAATTTCGGAGGTTTGAAGCTATATACGCGCATATGCTAATTATAGCGGTTTTAGTCGCGTGTTGACAAATGTTTTTAAAGTGATATTATACTTGTATATGAAGATTATAATCAATCAAATTAATGGTTATTATTATGTAGCTTCTGCTCTGCAGGATTTGCGGTAATTTGGTATTGTAATTTTACTTTCCATATCGTTTCCTCAGAGAAGCGATTTTTTTATTTATTAATTTCTCGTAGAATAAAAATTAGCTGTAGGTTTATGTGAAGGCACACATGAGTCAATTTGGGTCAAGACTCTGAATAAAAAATATATGAGTATAACCTTATTAAAATTTATCCAGTTATATTATTACTCCGGTTTTTTGCAAAAGGCCTGTTTTAAGGTGCCGAAGTAATTGTATGCCAATTTCACTTTTCGACTCCTCTAACCGGCCTGTTGCAGGCCGGCATTTTGTTATATTAGAGGAGGTTTTATGAATAGGTTTGTGCAGATGGTTGGTTTGCCGCAATGTGAGAAAGAGGTTCGACAATGTTTGTTGTTGCCTGAGGTGAAGATTATTCGTTCATTTGTTTTGGGTCCGGAAGGGACCAATATTTCTCAGGCAAATGAACGGTGGCTAAAAAGGATGGGGTTGTATCATAAAGCGGAAATAGAGTTATGCTCCACCCCGGAAGACTCCTTGGAGAAGACGCGTTTTATAACAGCGCCTAATGAGTTAGCGATGTTCTGGACTTGCGCTGTATATTTTCGGTTGAATGAATTGTTCTTCCGTAACCCTGACGTAATGTCATTTTTTGTTCAGGAGATTATGTCGCTAGACAGTATGCAGCTTGCTACACGCAAGGAACTTTTGAGCAATATTGGAAACAAAATTCCTCGAAAGTGGAGAATCGCTTCGCATCCTTCGCCTTCACCCTTGCTATCCGATTTGGACTGCGAGATTAAATCTGTTAGCAGTAATGCGGCAGCGGCAAAATTATGCTCTCAAGGCGAAGTGGAGGCTTGTATTACCACAGAGTCGGCAAAAGTATTGCACAACCTTGCTACTGTGCATGAGTTTGGTTGTCCGGAGATGGTTTTTTTTGGAGGAATAACACCATCAGGCATGCTGCTTATGAGCAAAGTGGTCCAGCTTTCTTCGGAAAGTTTGTAACAAGTGTCTGCTAAAAGCAATTATGCTTTTGGCAGACACAATCTTAACAAGTAAATTAAAATTTATGAAAAATACAATTATTGGAGCTCAGGGTTTAATGAGCAAGAATGTTTTACTTCCGCTTTTAAGTAAGTTTGGAAAAATAATAAAAATAGACAAACACAGCAGTAAAAAAGAATGGCGACAGGCATGGACCGCAGATGTTATTTGGCTGTCAATACCAAGGGAAGCTATTCCAAGAGTTTTAAAAAATATTAAATTAAGACCTTCTCAGCTGGTTGTGGATATTTGTTCTATAAAAAGAAATATTGCCACCATAATTCATAAGACTGGGGCCTGTCATTTGTCATTACATCCTCTTCAGGGCCCATTTGTGCCGTTAAAATTTCAAAAGTGGGCAATTATTCAGTCAAAGCAAAATATTCTGGCAAAGAAGATTACTTTATTACTTAAGAATAGAGGCGTTAGTTTAGTACGGTCTAAGTCCGAAGATGACCATGATTTTATGATGTCCATGGTTTTGTCCCTGCCGGAATTATTTACGGTTGTTATGGATTTGTTGTTAAAAAATTTAGAGCTTCTTCATAATCAGAAACCATTACAAGTGAGCAGTTTGCTGGCGTGGTCTTCTCCCGCCTTCAATACATTAATACATTTTTATTTACACTCAATAAATAGTTCGCCGGTTTGGTTACGCAAAGAGCTGATTTTACAAAAAAAATGCGACTTTTACCAACGGTTCAAAAAACTTTAAATGATTTGAATAAATTGGATAATAAGAAATTGGGTCAAATTATCAAAAAACAAAAGTTAAAAATTACCAAAGAGCTTTCAATAAATAAAAGAAAAAAAATTGGAGCAACTGTCAATCGATGGTATGAGGAAACGGGTTGAGTTCGAAATTTAAGTTTAGGAGGATGTATGATTTGGTTTGACGGAAGTTTTGTTGAGGTCGGTGAGGTTAGTGTTTTGTCCCACAGTCTACATTATGGTGGGGCTGTATTTGAAGGAATTCGTTTTTATAGCACCCTCAAGGGGCCTGCTATATTTAGAGCCTGTTTGAAAACCTCAATATGTTGTAAAATAAGGGTATAAGCAAAAATTAAGAATTTGTACCCTAATGCAACAACATAAAAAACAAACACTTAAGCAATTAGATAATCAGCGCCAGTACGATACAGATCTAAC
>JBBRWU010000004.1:0-21542 GCA_038249015.1 Candidatus Doudnaibacteriota bacterium
CACTCCAAACAAAGTGAGGAGCCCCTTATATAAGCGATTCTTCGCTTGCGCTCACAATGGTTATTATTTAAATATACAAGAGTTATGAAAGCTACGCTCAAGGTGACGTTAAATACCAAGACCTAAATCCGCTAACTTACAACCATGGCACTATTCCATATGGCCCTAAAGGATATGAAAGGATTCATGAATGAATTCAACATTACCCCGAAGTATTTGATTCTAGTTTTAATGCTGGTTGGGTTTAGTGCGTACCTAAATACCTTGCCTAATAAGATGTTTTGGGATGATAACGACTTTATTTTAAACAATCAGTATGTTAAAGACTGGCAGTATTTGCCCCAAATGTTTAAAGAAAATATTATTTCAGGCGCGGGTTTGGGTAGTGACTACTGGCGTCCGATGCTGTTAATGGTTTTTGGCGCCCAGTGGCATTTATGGCAAAATTGGATGGTGGGCTACCACGCGGTAAATTTATTGTTTCATTTAGCCAACGGACTACTTTTATTTTTATTGTTACTTTCATTATTTCCGCCGGAAACGAACAAGAAAAAATATTTGGCCTTCTTTACCGCTCTTGTTTTCCTAATTCACCCGGTTCAAACCGAGGCTGTAAGTTATGTTAACAGTTTGGGCGACTCGCTCTCGGTGTTTTTTATGTTTCTGGGACTGAAGCTGTTTTTAAAAGCGCTAACGGACTTAAGACAACCTTATTATAAAAACTGGCGTTACTATATTTCGGTTCTCTGCTACCCATTAGCAATAATGTCAAAAGAAACCGCAATAATTATGCCGGCTTTGGTCGGGCTGGTCTGGTGGTTTGCAGATAAAACCAGTAACGGGGTAACAGCAAGAAAAAATTTCGGTAGCCAAGTTATAAAACTCCTTGAAGTTCTCGGCTTATTTATTATTACCGCCGGCGTATACATTTTTTTGCGAGCCACAATTTTAAACTTTGGCGGTACGTTTAATTTGTTCGGCCACGAGTCTAATCTTTTCACTTCAAATATCGGAGTTAGGGTTCTAACTTTTTTTAGGATACTTTGGGCGTATGTGGGGTTGTTGGCCTGGCCGCAACATTTGCATATGGAGAGAAGCTTAGAGTGGGCTACCAGTTTTGCCCATGTCGACGTTATTTTCGGCACCCTAATTTTCAGTATTATTTTTTCTCTTGCTCTTTGGCAATTTAACAAAAAAAATGCAATTAGTTTTGGCCTGCTTTGGTTTTTGCTTGCATTGGCTCCAACTTCCAACATTGCGGTGCCAATCAACGGACTTTTATACGAGCATTGGCTGTATGTGCCAATGATCGGATTTTTTTTGGCAGTATTTTCAGGACTGGGGTATTTATGGACCAAATTTAAAAACTTGAAATGGCTAATCGGGACTTTGGTGTTCGTGATGTTTTCCGGGTTTTTTGTGCGGACAATTTTGCGAAATTTTGAATGGCGGGAGCCGATAATTTTTTACACCCAAACTTTAGAGTATTCTCCCAAGAGCTATCGCATTATTAATAACTTGGCCATGGAATATGCCGGGCGCAACATTAACGATAAAGCGGAAGAATATTATTTACGTGCCATAAAAACCGATCCCGCTGTGGTTGTGGCTTATTTTAATTTGGGTAATTTATATATTGCGGAAAATAAAATTGAGCAGGCGCAAAAACAATACGAAACTACGTTACTGAAAGACCCCAAGTTTTTTTACGCTTATCCTAGTTTAATTCAGCTCTATCTTAGCCAGGGCAAAAACAATGAGGCACAAGCCTTGTATTCCCAGTATAAAAAATATGTCGGAGATAATTAATTTGCTATAATAACAGTATGTTACTTACAAGTATTTTAATATTTTTTCTGGTTTTTGCGTTTTTTTTGTTGTTTATTATTACCAGCGCGTTTTTAGGTTTTTTAATAACTCGTGTGCCGTTTGTGCCTACTTATACCGCGGATATTAAGTTTATAGTTGAAAAACTTAAAATTTCATCAAAGGATACTTTTTATGACCTAGGCAGTGGCAACGGCAAGGTGGTATTTTTGGTAGAAAAGTTAAGCGGAGCCAAGACAAAAGGCTTTGAGCAAACCTTATGGACCCATTGGTGGGCGCAACTCCAAAAAATTCTGACTCGCTCTAATGCCGAATTTTCTAACCGGAATTTTTTTAAAGCTGACTGGTCCGGGGTCAATATTATTTATTGTTATTTATACCCGCCGCTTATGGGGAGGATAGAAGAGAAATTTCAAAAAGAAATGAAACCCGGTAGCATAGCCATAGTTCGCGATTTCCCATTTCCAACGCTTTCATACTCTCAAAAATACTATTTACCCAAAGACCACGAGATATATATTTATAAATTGTAGAAAAACTGTAATAGAATTTATTATAAAATACCCTTTAATTAAAAGGTATTTTTATATATCCACAAAAATGTAGAAAAAAAATTGACAGATTTACATTTTAGGCTTACTATGTAAATCTATGCAAATACAGGCTTTATTAAAGAACTTCGGACTAAACGACAAGGAAATTGCCGTATATTTAGCATTGGTGGAATTGGGGCCTTCTCCGGTTAGGGTACTGTCGAGCAAGGCGGATGTGAACAGGGGGACGACTTACGATATTTTAAAGTCACTTCAGCAACAAGGTTTAGTAAGCTTTTACGACACTAAATCCCATCAGCATTTTGTCGCTGAACCACCGGAAAAGCTTTTAACAGCTTTGGATGATAAGCAGGAACAATTAAGCGATGTAAAAAAACAAATTCAGGAAAGTTTGCCGGAATTAAAAACCGTGTTTGAAAAGCGCGGTGGCCGTCCGGTTATGAAAATTTACGAAGGCGCCAAAGGCATTAAGTTAATTTTGGAAGATGTGCTGGAAGAGGTTGCTAAGACGGGGGAAAAGGAATATTATTTATATTCATCGGCCACCGTTAAAGAGCGCAAAAGCATTTACGAAGCCATGCCGGATTTTAGTAAAAAGCGCATAAACCAGAAAATTCACGTTAAAATTATCGGTCTCGGCGAAGGCGGACAATTAGCAGGGCTGGATGAACGAAAAAAAATGCCCATATCCAGAAAAGAGTTAAAGTCTACCCACGAAATTATCTACGCCGGAAAAGTGGCACACATTAGTTTGAACACAGGCGACGATCCTGTAGGGGTGGTAATTCAGAACGAAGAAATTTATCAGGCACAGAAAGTTATATTTGAGTTTAATTGGAAAAAACTATGACCGCAGATACGCAGATTTTAAAACAAGATGACGCAGATTATGTACACAAAGAGTTAACTGAAAAATTGATTGGCGCATCTTTTAGAATATATAATGCTTTAGGGTATGGTTATAGAGAAAAAGAATATCAAAATGCTTATGTTTTAGAATTGGAAAAGCTGGGCTTAAAATTTCAAAAGGAATTATACTGCAATTTAAAATACAATAATAAAATTATTACAAAGTTTTTCATTGACTTTTTAGTAGAAGGTAAAGTAGTTGTGAAATTTAAAGTAGCAGAGGAATTTTATAAAAAGCATTTCGATTAAGTATTGATATATTTAAAAGATAATAAATTAGAAGTAGGGCTTCTAATAATTTTTACATCTAAGAAAGTCTTAATAAAACGAATAATTAATCAGAAATCTGTGTAATCATGCAGTTATCTGCGTATCGGTGGTAAATTTATGTGTGGAATTGTCGGATACATTGGAAAAAAACAAGCATTGCCAATCCTTCTTCAGGGATTGCGCGATTTGGAATATAGAGGCTACGACAGTGCCGGGGTTGCGATTTTAAACGAGGGTAAAATCGAACGCGTTAGAGAAGTGGGCAAGGTAGACATGCTATCAAAAAAGCTGGAAGGGAAAAAGCTTCCAGGCAATATTGGTATTGCTCATACCCGTTGGGCTACTCATGGAGGAGTTACTGAAAGCAATACACATCCGCATTTTGGAGCAGATGGTAAACTTGTGATAGTGCACAATGGGATTATTGAAAATTATTTGGAGTTAAGGGGGTTTTTAATTGCAGCAGAAAGTACTAGGTTTAATTCAGAAACTGATACTGAGGTTTTGGCTCATTTGATAGATTTTTATTATCGTTACGATCGTGAATCTATCAAACAGACTAAAGATTCTATTTTATCTTGGGCGGTTAAAAAAGCATTATCGCAAGTTCGTGGAACTTACGGGATTTTGGTAATGCACGCCGACCATTCTAAGCAGTTAGTCGCGGCTCGTTTAGGCAGCCCGCTGGCCATTGGCATAAGTGAGGGTGAATATTACATCGCGTCTGATGTTACTCCTATACTTCCCTATACCAAGCAGGTGACTTTTTTGGAAGATGGCGAGGTTGCCAGTATTAACGGGGATGGTTTAAAGATTACAAATTTAAAAGACGAAATCATTACTAAAAATATTACGCAAATTGACTGGGATATTCAAACCGCGCAAAAAGGTGGATATGAAAATTTTATGCTTAAAGAAATTTTTGACCAACCTATGGTGTTTGAAGATGCTATTCGTGGGCGTTTAAATTTTGAAGAAGGCGCCGCAGTATTAGGAGGGCTTAATTTAAGCGCGGGACAAATGCGTGAAATAAAGCGGATCGTGATTATTGCGGAGGGTACGGCTCGACACGCGGGACTCATAGGCAAGTATGCCTTTGAGCGTTTAGCAAATTTGCCTACAGAGGTAGATTTTTCCAGTGAGTTTAGGTACAGAGATCCAATTTTAGACAGCAAGACTTTAGTTTTTGCCATTTCCCAATCCGGAGAAACTGCGGATACTTTAATGGCGGTGCGCGAGGCCAAACGCAAAGGTGCGATTGTTAGAGGGATTGTAAACGTGGTAGGTTCTACAATTGCTCGGGAAACCTCCGCTGGCACTTACATTCATGCAGGGCCGGAACTTGCAGTGGCATCTACCAAGGCGTATACAAATATGGTTGCGGTTTTGCTTCTTTATGCTTTGGAATTTGGAAGACTTAGGCACATGAATATTGCAACTGGGCAAAGAGTGCTACGGTCTTTGCTAGAAATTCCTGAAAAGATGAATGAAGTTTTAAAATTGAACGACGACATTAAAAAAATTGCAGAAAAGTACAAAAGTTATAAAGACATTTTATTTATTGGTCGTGGAGTAAACTACCCGGTTGCTTTGGAAGGAGCGCTTAAGCTGGAAGAAATTTCTTACATACATTCAGAAGGTCTGGCGGCCGGTTCTTTAAAGCATGGACCATTGGCATTGGTGAGTAAAGATGTTCCTGTAGTTGCAATTTTGACCAAAAACCAGCTATATGAAAAAATGAAAAGTAGCATTATGGAAGTCCGTGCCCGCGGCGCTAGGACTTTAATAATTGCAACAGAAGGCGATGAAGAGGCTCGCGAGGTAGCCGATGATATAATCTTCGTGCCAAAAACAATGGAACTCCTTGAGCCGCTTTTAAACACCATCCCTCTACAATTATTTGCATATCACGTAGCAGTTGCATTAGGAAGAGATGTAGATAGACCCCGCAACTTGGCTAAGAGTGTGACTGTGGAATAGTAAAAAATTTTTTATTATGAATAGATTTGAAGTAGAGTAAACCGAAACAGAGCCGAATAGTGGAAATATAAGGAATATAGTTGCAGACTGGGGAACCGTTGGTATTTTTGGTGATTGTCCTTCGGGAATAGATTTAGAAATTATTGAAGCTGCTTCGGATTTTAGCGGGCAGTTAAAGATAGACCCAAAAGGTCATAGGAATAAATTTAAATTTGATTTGCAACTTCCCAATGGGCATATTTATCATTTAATTGTTAAGGCTAATCCACCTGATGAGTTGCGTCAGTCGGGGGAATATGGAAAAAAAGAATTAAAGTATTCAGTTTTGAATGAATTACTCGCAAACAGAATAGCTGTCTTTAGGTACATAAAGCGTTTCGGCGAGCAATTACTTATTGAAAAACCAGTAGGATTTGTTGTAGAAAAAGATGTTCAAGGACTAAAATACACTATTTTTGAAAGAGTGAACAAGGATGATTATTCAGATAATTACGCAAAAGATTTTTCTCCCGATAAAGAAAGAGGTAATGATGAGTTAATTTCCAGACTTGAAAGCTTAGAGGTTACACCAACTGATTTCGAAATTATTTGGCTGCGTGGAAAATCCGTAGATGAGGATCGTTGGTTTATTGTGGATACTGAACTATGGAAAATAAATAAATAATTTTTTATGAAAGCACTAATATTCGACAAATCAAAAACAGATTGGGAAACAAGTAAAGGTTTTGAGCTCGTGGAAATTCCCGAGCCTGTTTTGGATGAGAAAAATAATCCGGCGGATAGTGATTATGTAATTATGAAAGTTCACTATGCGGGTGTGTGCGGAACCGACCGCGGGATTTGGAACAGGCAGGCTTTTAAAGATGCAATTTTAGGGAGTATTAATAAAGAGTCTGTCATTGCGAGCCCGAGTGCATCCGAGGGCGCGGCAATCTCTTTCAAGGACAAGATTGCTTCGTCGGATGCACTCCTCGCAATGACACAGAATAAAACTTACCGCCAGCTGGGACATGAATTTTTTGGCGAGGTAAAGGATAAAGGATCAAATGTAAAAGATATTGCCATCGGAGATTTCGTGGCGTGCGAGTCTCACGTGGTTTGTAATAAATGCTTTCAGTGTTTAAACGGGCAAAAAAATGTTTGCACCAATGAAAAGATTTTAGGGATTTCCGTGGACGGCGGTTTTGCGGAGTTTGCCAAAGTGCCGGCGCAGGTGGCGTGGAAAGTGGATATGAGTAAAATCCGTTCCGAGGTGGCGGTACTCCACGAGCCATTTGGTAATGCCGTGCACGCGGCCAGCAAAGTTAATTTAAAAGACAAGACCGTGGCAATTTTCGGTCTTGGACCAATTGCCCAATTTTTGGTGCTTATTGCCAAAGGTTTGGGAGCTAAAACTATTATTGGCATTGAACCGAATGAAAAAGCTTTGGAAATGGGTAAAAAGTTAGGAGTAGACCATTTAATTTCTTTAAACCCAAAAGTTTCTGTTATTGCGAGGAGTGCAGCCAACGAAGCAATCTCAAATAAGAAAGAGATCGCTTCGGATGCACTCGCGAAGACAGACAAGCCTTACCATCACAACCAAGCAGTTATCGATCAAATTATGAAAATCACAAACGGACTTGGCGTAGACGTAGCTTTTGAAATGGCCGGGTTTAACGACTCGGTTAACAATGCCATTGCTTCCGTTAGGCGCGGCGGAGAAGTTATTTTGTTTGGTTTAAAAAACGGCGACTTTGTCTTGGAAGATTATAACCGGTTAGTGATGAAAGGCATAACCATGTACTGCGTGGCCGGCCGGCAGTTGTGGGGGACTTGGGAAATAACCAAAAAGTTAATGGAAGACAAAAGTAATGGTGTACAGGAAAAGCTTTGGCAGGTATTATTAAACCAGGGCAACGGCACAATTTTAAATATTGGAGATTACACCAAAGAGAAGTTTGAAGAGATGATGCAGAATAATCCGAAAATATTAATAAAGTTTTAATTAACCGCGGAACACACGCGGATAATCACGCAGATAGAACGCGGAAAGCGACTATCAGCGTAAATCCGCGTAGTCATCCGCGTGAAATCAGCGGAATATATGTACACAACCTACAAACAACAATTTGAAGACGAGCTAAAGGAAATTAAAGACAACGGCATGTGGAAAGATGTGGGGGTGTTGGAAGGAAAACAAGGCACGGAGGTTAAGATGGGCGGGAAGACGCTTTTAAACTTCTGTGCTAATAACTATCTCGGCCTTGCATCGTCGGATGAGTTGGCAAAAGCGGCAAAGGATGGAATTGATAAATACGGCTTCGGTGAAGCATCTGTTAGATTCATCGTCGGAACGAACACTTTGCATAAAGATTTGGAAAAAGAAATTTCCAAATTTTTTGACACGGAAGACACCATTACCTATACTTCCTGTTTTGATGCCAACACCGGTTTATTTGAAACCATTTTAAAGGAAGGTGACGCAATTTTTTCCGACGAATTGAATCACGCGTCCATAATCGACGGCGTTCGTTTGTGCAAGGCGGAAAGATTTAGGTTTAAGAATTCGGATATGGAAGACTTAGAGGCAAAATTAAAAGAATTTCGTGGCCGTCCGCTGGCTGTAGGGGCGGATGTTATCCGCCCTAATAACGGGAAGATAGTATCTTCCTCTACAAGGGCACCACGCCTTTTAATTGCCACAGACGGAGTATTTAGCATGGACGGAATTACTGCCAAAATTTCCCAAATTTGCGACCTCGCAGAAAAGTATGGCGCGCTGGTTATGGTAGACGACAGCCATGGCAGCGGAGTGTTAGGACAGCATGGCCGGGGAAGTGCCGAGGGCTTAATGGATCGCGTTGACATACTTACATCAACTTTCGGGAAAGCTTTGGGCGGTGCCGGTGGCGGGTTTACCACAGGCAGAAAAGAAATAATAGATGTTTTGCATCAGCGTAGCCGTACCACGTTATTTTCCAACAGTTTGCCGCCGGCTATTGCCGCGGCCGCACTGTATGTACTACAAAACTATGATGCAAAATTTGATGGGCATAGAAAAAAATTAGTTGAAAATATGGCTTATTTTAGGGAAAAAATGGAAAGATTAGGGTTTAATTTAGGTGGTGACGGAAAGCACTCCATCACTCCGGTAATGTTAATGGAAGAAAAATTGGCTCAAGACATGGCCAAAGCTCTGTTTGAGAAAGGAATTTATGTGCGTGGGTTTACCTATCCGGTGGTGCCCAAAGGAAAAGCCAGAATTCGCGTGCAAATATCTGCGGCTCACACCAAAGAACAAATGGATAATGCGGTGAAGGCGTTTGAAGAAGTTGGTAAAGAAATGAAAATTATATAATCCGAATTATCCGAATAATGCAATCCTGATGACCCGAAAGATTGCAGTAACATTCGGAGCATTTGGATACTAATTCGTAGATTAGGATTATATTTATGAAATCTATTGTTATTATCGGTGGAGGGACAGGAACTTCCACTTTATTAAAGGGTCTAAAAAAATATCCGGTAAATTTATCCGTGATTGTTTCGTCATGGGATGATGGTGGTAGTAACGGACGTTTGCGTAAAGAGCTTAAGGCTTTTCCCTTTAGCGATATTCGGCAATGTCTGGTAGCTTTAGGTGAAGAAGGGTATTGGAAAGATTTTTTTTCTTTTAGGTTTAATCAAGGCACGCTTGCCGGACACACAGTGGCGAATTTATTTTTAGCAGAATTGCAAAAATTAACCGGCAGTGTGACTGAGCCGATTAATATTGCCAAAGAACTACTTAATGTTAAAGCGCAAATTTACCCGGCAACTTTAAGCCCGGCAACTTTAATTGCAACTTTGGAAAATGGTAAAAAAATAATCGGCGAACATTTAATCGACAGCCCGCAAAAGGGGAAATTCTCACGAATTAAAAATATGCAACTTAAAGCATCTGAAAGTAATCCCGATGCCGTGAAAGCCATACTGAAAGCGGATGTTTTAGTATTTGGTCCGGGAGATTTATTTACCAGTATCTTGCCGAATTTATTGGCTCCGGGTTTGGGTGAGGCAGTCCGAAAATCAAATGCTAAAAAAGTTTTTGTAGGCAACTTAATGACCAAAGACGGTCAGACAAATGGGTTTAAGGCCTCGGATTTGGTTCTGGAAGTTTTGGGCTATGTGCCGAATTTGAATTTTGCTATTTTGAATAACCAATTACCGCCAAAAAAGATTTTACTAAAATACCGCAATGATAATAGTGAAATGGTGGAAGTGGATAATAATATTTTAAAAGCTCTGGATGTTAGTGTAATTTTGGAAAAATTATTAGTTAACAAAGAAGCCAAAAAAGTGAAAGGTGATATACTAAAAAGGAGCTTTCTGCGCCATAACAGCGAAAGACTGGCAAAATTAATTTGGCAAATTTGTAATACCAAGTAAATACCCATAACCATAAATAACGGCCGTTATTTATGGTTATGGCAAAAATTATATGAAAATATCCAAATCAGTCAAAACTTCAAAAGCCGTAAAACTGGAAATTAAGGAAGGCAAGAAAATTGTCGGCAGGGCCTTTTTGTATATTATCAAAAACAATCTGCATAAACAGCCTTATGGTCTTTTGGAAGATTTATTTTTAGAAGAAGACTACAGAAGTAAAGGTTTAGGCAAACTGTTGGTTTTGGAAGTTATTGCCGAAGCAAAAAAACGCAAGCTTTATAAGTTAGTAGGCACGAGTCGCACTTTTAGAACGCCGGTGCACGGTTTTTATGAAAAGATGGGATTTAAAAAATGGGGTTTTGAATTTAGGATGGATTTATGATTAAATTAGTTGCTTTTGATTGGAATGGTACGTTACTTTCTGACACCGCTACAACTTTGCGTGCGGAGAATAGTGCACTTAGGGCTGTCGGAGCTAAGCCTATAACAATTACCAAATTTAGGCAGTCTTTTGATATGCCTATTGTTAAATATTGGGAGAATTTAGGAATTACCAAAGCTTTTTTAAAAAAATATTTAAATACCATTGAAGATACGTTCCATTTAATTTATGAAAAAAACTCAAATCATACCCGCACTCGTTCGGGCACAAAGTTGGTTTTAAAGTATTTAAAACAGGAGAAAATTTTAAGCGCAATTTATAGCAATCATAATGTGCCAAATATCCATAGGAAATTAGTCAGGCTGGGGATTGACGGACTGATTGTTAAAATATTGGCAAACCAAAAAGCGGGCGACAATCCTCAGATATTTGTCAGGCATAAAGAAAATTTGTTAAATGAATTTATAAAGCAAAAAAAGTTTAAACCGCACGAAGTTATTTCCGTAGGGGATACGGAAGAAGAAATCCAGATCGGTAAAACTTATGGCTACCATACTGTGGCGATAACCGGCGGTTATAATACCACGGCACGTTTAAAAAAGCATCGTCCGGATTTCTTAATTCATAACTTGGTGGAATTAAAAACAATTATAAAAAAATTAAACCAATGAGGAATCAAATTGTTATTTTAGCAGCCGGTAAGGGGTCCAGAATGGGCGGAAATGTGCCTAAGGTTTTGGTGATGTTAAAAAATAAACCGTTAATTTTATATACTCTGGAAGAAATTGAAAAAATAAACCAATTGGCCAAGCCGGTGGTGGTAGTGGGGTATGGGGCTGAAAAAGTTAAAGCAATTTTGGGCGACGGGTTTTTATACGCTCTGCAAGAAGAGCAACTCGGCACAGCACATGCCCTTTTGTCGGCAAAACGTAAAGTTAAAGCTGAAAATATTTTAGTGCTTTATGGTGATATGCCGTTAATTAAAGCCGAGAGCCTAAAGAAGTTAATTGCCACGCACTTTAAAAATAACAGTAAAATTTCCATGCTAACCGCCACAGTAAAAAACTTTAGCGGGGTGAATTCTTCCCTTGAACATTTTGGCCGGATTATTCGTGACAACAGTCGAAAGATTTCCGCGGTGGTGGAATTTAAAGATGCCAGTTTGCACCAGCGAAAAATTAAAGAAGTGAACCCCGGCATTTATATGTTCAATACAAAATGGCTGTGGGAAAATTTGGCAAAAGTCGGAAATAAAAATTCGCAAAAAGAATATTATTTAACCGACATTATTTCCTTGGCCATTGCGGACAAACAGAGAGTATATTCTGTTGCCGTTGAGCCCAAAGAAGTGTTAGGGATAAATAGTAGGGAAGACTTGAAAATAGTGGAGAAAATCCTTGACCCCTAATCTTTAATTCTTTACCAGTATAAATTTCCAGTGAGTAAAAGATTAAGTATAAAAGATCATAGGTATCCGCTATAGAGGAGCGGTGGATATCATACCCAGCATATTAACATTCATTATTGTGATTTTGTTGGGTTTAGTATTTACTCATACTTTTGTTATAAAATTAGACTTAAATAAGCAATAAAATTGGATGTTATATTTCTGGGTCATACGCTATCCCCTCATATTTTGAGGGGATTTTTAGTTTGACAAGACTTCATATGATATTGTATGATGCTATCATACAAGCTAAACAAAGGCAGATGTGGGAGCCGAAAGAGAAACTTTCGACCCCGCCATCTGCCTTTAAAGGAGGCGAAAATTTTGGGGGGTGGCGCCGGTTGGCGCCATTGTGATTGTCAAAGGACAATTCGGGGATTAGCAGGATAAAAACTTGCCGGACCCTGGTAAACACAGCAAGGCAAAAAAAGCCTTGCCCTCCACCTATCGCACGCGGGTATTATTATTTTTTGTTTCGCAAGTCCTTAAACTTGCATCATAAAATGACAATACCCGTGTCAAATTCTTTACAGCAATTTTAATATTTAGTATGATAATGCCATACAATTTATAAAGTTAATTTATGAATAGAGAACGGCTTACAATTACTTTGCGCGGTGACTTACTAGAGGCATTGGACAGCACAATAGATGGAGAACGTTTGCGTAACCGTAGCCACGCTATTGAATATTATTTGTTCAAGTCATTAGGCGAAAAAGAAGTTCCGGCTTTAATTTTAGCAGGCGGTAAGCCGGTTTATTTTGAAAGTGAGAAAAAAAGTTTGCCTAAGGCTATGGTTAAAATAGCGGGGAAACCACTGCTTGAACAAACTCTTTTGCGTTTGAAAAAATCTAAATTTAAAGAAGTGATAATTTCAATCGGAGAAGGTGGGCAAGCCATTAAAGAATATTTTAAAGACGGTTCTCAATTTGGCTTGAAAATAAAATACGCCCAACAGCCGGTCGGTTGCAAGGGCACGGCTCAGGCCGTGCTGTCCGCTAAGTCGGTTTTGGGATCGGGACAATTTATGTTAATTTATGGAGACGTGCTCAGCGATTTGGACTTTGGAGAATTTTTGGAATTTCATCGCCAGCAAAAAAAATCGGTTTGCACTATGTCTTTAACCGGTTCGGAATCGGTAGATATGTGGGGCTTGGCCAAATTAAACGGTAATAAAATTGTGTCATTCGAGGAGAAACCCAAAAATCCTAAAACTTTTTCCCGTCTGGTTAATGCCGGATTGTATTTAATGGAACCGGAAATTTTTAAATTTATTGAACCAAAATCTGTAAAGCTGGAAAGTGATGTTTTTCCCAGGCTGGCCGAAGAAGGGAAGTTGTTTGGCTATCCTTACGAAGGTTTGTGGCTAGATATATCCAGCAGTGCAGCCTACAAGCAGGCAATAAGAGAATTGAACATGAATTAAAAGATTGACAAAATTGACAAGAATTATTGTAAGCCTATTCTCTAAATTCTTTTAAGTTATGCCAACAAAATAATATAACCATTAATTTTAAATAACTCATGCCAAAAAAACCACTATCTTCAACTAAAAAAATCAAAATCGCCCTTAACGGTCTCGGTCGCATTGGCCGTATTTTTTTACGCCAAGCAGTTCAAAATGAAAATTTTAAAATTGTTGCCTTGCACAGCCGCAGCAGTTTGGAAACTTATGCCCATCTTTTAAAATACGATTCCACTTATGGCATTTGGGACAAAGAGGTATTAGTCAAAGACAATACTTTGATTATTAATGGCCAAAAAATTCCGTATATTCAGGAAACTGAAGGAGTATTGCCGTGGAAGAAATTAGGCGTGGATGTGGTGGTAGATGCCACCGGTAAGTATAATACGCGGGAAAAGGCTAAAAAACATTTAAATGACGGGGCAAGGCTAATGATGGCCACAGGACCAATGGACGACCCGGATGAAACTTTGGTTTACGGCATCAATCACAAAAATTTTAAAGTAAAAGACCATAAAATTATTTCCGCCGCTTCTTGTACCACCGTGTGTTCCACTTTAATAATGAAAGTTTTGGAAGAGAATTTCGGAGTTAAACAAGGGTTTATAAACACCGTTCACGCGTTTACCTCCGACCAGCAAATTTTAGACAATTCGCATAAAGATTTGCGTCGAGCACGCACTGCTAGTCAATCCATAATTCCGACCAGTTCGGGAGTAAGTAAAACCATTGTAAAAGTTTACCCGCACTTAAAGGGAAAAATGTCGGCCATTTCTTTGCGCGTACCGACCTTAAATCCTTCCTTGGTTTGTTTAACCGCGGTATTGGCTAAAAAAACCACCAAGGAAGAAATCAACAAAGCTTTTGTAAAAGCCGCCAAGGGTGAATTAAAAAACCATTTAAGCGTAAGTGATTTGCCGTTAGTTTCCGTGGATTTTCGCGGGAACCCTCACGGTGCGATTGTGGACTTGCCCTCAACAGATGTGGTGGACGGGTCTTTGCTCTCGCTTCTGGCTTGGTACGATAACGAATGGGGTTATGTTAGACAAGCAGTTTATTTGTTGGAATATCTTTCCAAACAGATTGCAAAAAAATAACTATAAAAAAACTCGGAGATTTAATCCCCGAGTTTTTTTATAATTTGTAATATTTCGTTATGAATTTTTCCGTTGGTAGCCAAGATGCTGGCTGAATGGATGTTAAGTTTTTGGCCCTTGGTTTCGCTAGTTTTTCCTCCGGCTTCGGTTAAGACAAGCACCGCTGCGGCGTAATCCCAAACGTTAATTCTTTTTTGAATTAAGAAATCGTAAACGCCTTTGGCAACTAAGCAAATTTCCAGAGTGGAGGAACCGAGCGTCCGGATTTTTTTGGTGTTGGAAATTACTACCGGGAAGCTTTTTATGGCAATGGCAATATCCCGGCCCCAACCAAACCCGCCGTATGCCGTGCCTAATTTGGAGATTTTCGAAACACGTAAAGGTTTGCCGTTTAAAAATGCGCCTTTGCCTCTTTGGGCGGTATAGAGTTCGTTTAAAATTGGGTTATAGACCACGCCAACCAGCGGGCCCTTAGCATCCCATAAAGCTACGGAAATACAGGCAAAAGGTAAGCCCTGAATGTAGTTGGTAGTGCCGTCAATCGGATCAATTATCCAGACCATGTCATTTTTTTCTATTTTGGCTACACCAAACTCTTCTCCGATAATTTTGTGAGTCGGAAATTTGTTTAAAATAAATTTTCGGAATTCCGTTTCGATTCGGCGGTCAACTTCGGTGACTAAATCATGCGGGTCACCGTGTTTTATGGAAACGGTTTGGGGACAACCAAAATATTTTTTAAAAAGCGGAGCGGTTTTTTTAACAAACGCCACCGCAGTTTTTAAGTAAAGTTCATCTTGAGCCATATGATTAATTATACAGGAAAAAGTGATATAATTACAATACTTTACGGAATACGGAAAATACGGATATGCGGACATGCTTTTTGTCTGTCGTCTGCGTAATTTTCCGTATATCCGTAATAAATCTGTAATCCGTAAAATTATGAGAATTATTGCCGACTTACAAATCCACTCAAAATATAGTAGGGCCTGCTCGCAAGACCTAACACCAAAAAATATTGGAGCTTGGGCAGATAAAAAAGGTATTTCTGTTATCGGCACCGGAGATTTTACGCATCCCAAGTGGCTTGCGGAGCTGAAAGAAAATTTGGAAGAAGTTAAGCCGGGATTGTATCAATTGAAATCGCGGAAGGACGCGGATATTAACGCGGAAGGACGCGGAAGCTATTTTATGCTCACGGCCGAAGTGTCTTCTATTTACAAGCAAGGCGACAAAGTTAGGCGCGTACATAATTTAATTTGGGCGCCGAATTTTGAGGCGGTAGACAACATCATCGCTGGTCTGGAAAAGGTTGGGGCAAATTTGAAGTCCGACGGTCGGCCGATTATGGGCGTGCATTGTGATGATTTAGTGAAGATTGTAAAAGAAGCATCATCGGAAGCGGAAGTTATTCCGGCCCATGCATGGACGCCGCATTTTGGGCTATTTGGTAGCATGTCCGGTTTTGACAGCGTGGAGGAAGCTTTTGGGGACCAATCAAAATATATTAAAGCCATTGAAACAGGGCTTTCTAGTGACCCAAAAATGAATTGGCAAATATCCGCGCTGGACAAATATGCCTTAACTTCTAATTCCGATGCTCACAGTTTGCGCAAACTTGGACGCGAAGCCAATGTGTTTGAAATTGCCGAAGATAAATTATCTTACGCGGAAATTATTCGGGTGCTTTACGGAAAAAATCCCCAAGAATTTTTGTATACAATAGAATTTTTCCCGGAAGAAGGGAAGTATCACTTAGACGGACATCGAGATTGTAAATTTAGCTGTTTACCTCCACAGACCAAAAAGCTAAAAGGTTTGTGTCCGGTTTGCGGAAAAAAATTATTGGTTGGCGTTTTAAATCGCGTAAATGCTTTGGCGGACCCGTCTCGCCGAGCGCGAGTCGAGGCGGAGCGTGAATTTGGCTTTGTACCACCACGAGCCATTCCGTTTAAAAGTGTAATTCCTTTAGAAGAAGTTATCGCGGCTACTTTTGGCGTGGGCGTACAGAGCAAAAAAGTTATGGAAATGTACGACAGAATGACAGTTGCAGAATTAAGAAGTAGGAATCAAGAATTAAGGAAGGTAACTGAGTTTGAGGTTCTGTTAGATTTAGATGAAGAAATAATTACCTCAATTTCTTCTCCGGAAATTGCGAAAGCTATCATAAAAGTCAGAAATGGACAGGTTCAGGTTGCCGGGGGATATGATGGTAAATTTGGAGAAGTCAGTATTTTTACTGAAAAGGAAAGAGATAAATTATTTAAAAAATCAAAACAAATTTCTTTATTTTAACCCCTTACCACACTAATTCACGGCCGTGAATTAGTGTGGTATAATGTATTCATGTCAAGTAAATATGGTTCATTATCCGGTACTTTACTTACGGCGATAGGAGAAGCGACGGGTTTTTTTGAGTGGCCAATAGAATACAGTGAAGGCTGGAGACGGAAGCAATTAATGCGCGCTGGTAAAAAAACTTGTTATGAAACCGTTAGGCGGCTAAAGAAAAAAGGATTGGTAAAAGTGGTAAGCCAAAACGGACGTGAGTTTTTGGCCTTAACTAAAGCAGGGCAGTTGGAGAAGTTATTTATCAAAGCTGGAATACAAAGTGGACAGGAAGAGTGGGACGGCAAATGGAGATTAATGATTTTTGATATACCGGAAAATGTTAGGGAAAAAAGAGATAAGTTACGCTGGCTGTTAAAAAGGCACGGGTTTAAAAAATTGCAAGCGAGTGTGTTTATTTGTCCTTATTCCTTAAATAGACAAGCAATAGAATTTTTAGACCAAACCGGATTGTCCAGTTATATTCGGATATTACGAGTCGAAGAAATTGATAATGATGAAATTTTAAGAAAACAATTTCATTTAAAATCAGTTAACCACACTAATTCACGGCCGTGAATTAGTGTGGTTATAAGTGTAACTAATAAATTGGAGAAATGTATGCAGTGTTGCTATAATACATATTATGATAGATGAAGGTAAATTAACGAAAATTTATGTGGTCAGACACGGGGAAACACATGCCAATTTAAACAAGATTGTGTCGGGGCATTTTGACAGCCCGTTAACCGTAACCGGGGAACAGCAGGCCAAGTTAAGGCAAGAAAGTTTAAATAATGTGTACTTTGACGCGGTTTTTTCCTCGGATTTAGTGCGTGCCAAGCGCACAGCGGAAATTATTACCATAGACAGAAAATTGGCTGTAAATACTACCGGACTAATTCGTGAAAGATTTTTTGGCGTTTGGGAAGGCCGATTGATCGAAGATGTACTGAAAGAAAGTAAACACATGATAGAGTGGCGAGAAAAGTTGACCGAAACACAGAAACGCCAATCCAAAATGAATTTTGGTTATGAAAGCGATGAGCAGATTGCCTGGCGACTAATGATTTTTTTGCGCGAGGTGGCAGTAACGTATGCGGGACAAACAATTTTAGTGGTTGTCCACGGTTCCATAATTAGGGCAACCTTAATGCATTTAGGGTTTGCTACTTACGACGAATTGCCCACAGGTAGTATAGAAAATACCGGTTATGTTGTACTTGAGTCCGATGGCGTGGATTTTTTTATAAAAGAAACGCTCGGAATAAATAAAGTTAAGCAAGAAAGCTAGTCATCTAATTCATTAACTCACTAATTCTCTACCCCCATGAAAAAGACAAAGATTGTTTGCACCTTAGGACCCACATCCCAATCTATAAAAACTTTAACGGAAATGGTTAAGGCGGGGATGAACGTGGCACGTTTAAATTTTTCGCACGGTGACCACGAAAATCACGCGTTGCTAATTCGCAATATTCGTTCGGTAGCTAAAAAATTAGGCACTACCATTACCATTGTGCAAGATTTGCACGGGCCGAAAATTCGCGTTCTGGAAATGAAACAGCCCTTAAATGTTAAAGTCGGGCAAACCGTAATTATTGGCCAGGATTTTGATTTAGATTTGGACGTCAAAAAATCTATCCGCGAAAAACAGCGCATCTTAATTGAAGACGGCCTTATTGAACTGGAAGTGGAAAAAGTTCATGGCAATAAAGTTTATTGTGTGGCTTTGTCACCGGGCAAAATTCAATCTCACAAGGGCGTAAATTTGCCCCGCACCAAATTAAAAATTCCGATTTTGACCCCAAAGGATATTGACGACTTAAAATTTGGCTTAAAGCAGGATGTGGACTATGTGGCATTGTCTTTTGTACGTACGGCTAAAGACGTGGAAAATTTGCGTAAATTAATTGCCAAGTTTAATCCAAAAAATTTGGATTTGCCGAAAATTATTGCTAAAATTGAAAAACCCGAAGCGGTGAAAAATTTTGATGCGGTACTAAAAGCCTCGGACGCCGTTATGGTTGCCAGAGGGGACTTGGGCGTAGAGATGCCGGAAAGTCAAGTGCCCATTATCCAAAAAACCATTATTCAAAAAGCTTTAAAAGCTAGTAAACCGGTAATTGTGGCGACACAAATGTTAGACAGTATGATTCGCAACCCCAGGCCCACGCGCGCGGAAGTGAGCGATGTGGCCAACGCGGTAATAGACCAGACCGACTGTGTAATGCTTTCCGGCGAGACTGCGTTTGGGCGCTACCCGGTGAAAGCAGTTTCGGAAATGTCCAGAATTATTGAAACTACGGAAAAGAGTATTTTTTTGCCGCCCCACAAAAGTTTAATGCAAAAGGTGGTGGCTAAATCCGAAGCTATTGCTGAAAGCGTTTACGATTTAGCTATCCATACCAATGCCAAAGTAATTGTCGGTGCTACCGAATCCGGCTATACTGCTCGCGAAGTGGCGCACGAACGACCCAGGCACGCGGAATTGGTTATGCTTACGCCCAGACCGAAAACTTTACGCCAAATGCAGTTGATTTGGGGAGTGCAAGGTTTTATGATGCCTCAAGCGGACAATTTGGAAGATTTGCTGGAAATGATGATTGAAGTTATTAAAAAAAATAAATATGCCAAAAAAGGTGACAGGGTAATTGTGGTTACCGGCGAACCTTTAGGCCAGAATGAGAATATGAATTTGGTGGAAGTCAGGACGATTTAGTAGGACGCAAGGATTTAAACCAAAGCATAATACAGATTTTATAAATAGTTAAAACTAAACCTATTTTATGATCAAATATTTATTTTGAGGAAATGTAGGAATAAAGGCATGGTTTTTTCTGGCATACGCGTTTGTTTTGTTAACAAGCGTGCATTTTATGAATGATATTTTCAGATATGGACATGGGGAAACCTATTTGGTAGCGGTCATGCTTTATGCAGTGGTTGTGTCAATTTTGTTTTTTTTCCCAATATTTCTTTCTCTGTTTAATCGTTCCATGTGGCTTAGGATTATTGTAGGGGTGTTGGGGTCGGTTGTGATACTTTTTGGACTGGAGGGTATAGCGGTAGTTTTTATAGTAAGTGGAGTAAACGCAACTAAGGGTCAAAATTTATTAATTACTTTATTAGCCCAATGTCTTTTTATTTTTATAATTTGTTTAGATATTTTCTTGATCTCAAAGTATAAAAACTTTTTAGATCAAAAGGACGCAATTATTAGAAATAATGAGTATAGGTTTTATAGGTATTTATCCACTTAGGCAAATACCTATTTTTAATTTGTGGGGTAATTAAAGCAAAATTAATAACAAGAAACAAAAATGGAAAATAACAATGTCGGACTTGTGGTGCCTCCGGCCCCAAGTGGTGCCTTAAATCCACAGCCTCAAATTCCTCCTGTAAGCCTCCCGGTTCCGGCGCCTTTTTAACGCCTGAACAAGAGCAGTTTGTGAATAAATGGTCTTTTGGCGCTTTTGCTTTTGGTGCCATTTATTATTTTGCTAACGGTTTAATTAAGGAAGGGTTTTTGACAATGTTCATCCCTTTTTACAATATTTATTTGTATTTTAAAGGGATTTTTCGTGGTAGGCGAATGTCATGGGGAAAAGGAGGTTGGCAAGATTTTGAAAGCTACCAAAAACGTCAAAAGCTATTGGACAAAATTGGTTGGATATTTATGTTTGTGTGGGTTGCATTGTTTGCAATTATTATTTCCTCAGTAGTGTGGGGAATCCGGGCGCCCAAACTAACCGGACATAATTTCATAAATAAATTATCTACCAATCAAGTTCCGGCTGCATATATTGAAACCAGCAAAGATTTTCAAAAAAATACATCCTTGGAAGAATTAAAAGCATATGTTGCTGGAGTAGCGCAATTTAAAGATATGCAGGATGTAACCTTTGATAATGTCTCGGTTGAAAATTCTACCGCAAAGACGCAAGGTACTATAACCGGTTCGGGCGGTAAAGTTCCGATTGAGATGGGTTTAAGCAAAGAAGATGGAGTATGGAAGGTTGATTACATGGATATTAATCCAGAATCAAACGGTGTACAGTCTGAAAATAATTCAAATGAAACAACAATACAGTTTCCTACAGCCCGATATAAAGATTTTGCTATTGCTACTAATAGCGATATGCTAGACCCGGCAATAGCTTACCCGAATCTTAAAGAGTATGGTTCTCCGCATTTGGAAATAGTAAAAAATGAGAATGGCTATAGTAAAGTAAATTTGCCCCTCCATGGTATCGGGCTAAATATCCCATTGGGCTGGAGTAGTAAGGGCGGTTTTGATACCATGGAGCGCATAGAATTTTTTCCTGCCACTTCCAAAGATGATTTGATAAATTCCATTGCCAATGGTTCCTCGGTTGGTCTAGGGATAAAGGTGTTGGACGCTTCGGGTCTCGGGGTATCAGATTTTAATAGCATAATGACAAAAATAAAGGAGATGTACAGTGAAGGACAATCTGTTGTAATTGAATCAGACGAACCAAATCATATGTTTGTGGCGAAGACAGAAGACATAAACAATTCTGAACTGGCAACGTCAAGTAGTGTTTGGAGTATTTATATTCAAGATCCAAACCCTAAATCTACAGTTTGGGTTAAGATTAGTATGCGTTCCCCAAAAATCGAATTTCTAAAATATAAGGGGTTATTGGGTTTGGAATACAAGGACATATTAATTGACTGGGCAGGCTTGGATGAGTATATGAAAAGTAAACCACAATAATTCAGTAAATAGTGGTGGAAGTCAGAACGATTTAGAGGATGGAAATATAAGAGTGAAAGGAAGCATGGATATAAGTATAAATATAGGCATTTATCTAGGTAGATAAATGCCTATATTTTGTTTATAAAG
>JBBRWU010000005.1:0-20594 GCA_038249015.1 Candidatus Doudnaibacteriota bacterium
CAGTTCCGGCAGCTCCAGTTCCGGCAGCTCCAGTTCCGGCAGCTCCAGTTCCGGCAGCTCCAGTTCCGGCAGCTCCAGTTCCGGCAGCTCCAGTTCCGGCAGCTCCAGTTCCGGCAGCTCCGCCTGAATCAGTTAAATCCAAATTGTCCACATCTTCGTCTTCGTCTACAGAATCAGTAACTGTAAATTCCAGGCTTTTGGAAACCAAAGATCCATTGCCGGCCAAATTCCTCACGCGAACGGTGTAATCCCCGGCCGGCAAATTAACCGGCAAAGTAAATATAAGCCTGCCTGCTAAAATTTGGCTTGGAACCACAGACACTACAGTGCCGCTATTGCTGACAATCTCCACTGAATTTTTGGCTAAAACGGCATTAAAATTACTACCGACTATGGCCATACGATAACTTTGCGCCAATTGGCTTCTGCTAACCGACGTAGTGGAAAGTTGAGTAATGATCGGAGCGGTTTCAGTGACCACGTCATTACTGCCGGTTACTACGCCTGTGGCACCGGTAACATTTATTGTCACTGCATTTGAGACTTTACCAAAATTAATTCCGGTTCCCACATATTTTAAACGAACCGAATACTGCCCGCTAACCATAGAAGCCGGCAAAACAACGGTTACGTTGCCCGATGCAAATTGAGGAGCAGAACTAAAACTTAAATCTTTACCCAAAGAGTCCCTTAGTTCAACTACAACATTACCGGCAGTTATCCCAGAGCCGGTTATTGTCAGTCTGTCTCCGGCTTTTAAGTTTTGAGAAGACACACCGGTAATGGACAAACTAAAGGCTCCGGTAGCAGAAGTCTGTGTTCCGGTAGTTCCGGTAGTCTGTACTCCGTTTGAAACCGGATTAGCTATTTCTGCCAACCCTTGCCTAATTTGAGCAATAGCTCCGTCTATGCCATACATAGCAATTTTATTTGCCATCATCCCGGCATCTATAAGCACACCTCCTACCTTTATGGTATATGTTGGGGCCAAATCTGAATTGGAAGTTGGTATTTTATTACCAATAACTTCTACCCACGGACCACCACCGGAACCGAAATAATCCACCATAACCGTACCTCCCAAAGCCTGAGCAATTTTTTGGGCAACTTCCAAAGTAACATTTTTATCCGTGCGGCCGGGGGTAAGAGTTTTGTCATATGCGTCATACAAATAAACATTATTCAAAAATACCGGGTTAGCCGAAGATATCCCCAAGCCTTCCTTAATTATACCGTCTCTTACGGCCTCATAAGTTTTTCCCTGCACAGTGCCCGAACTGTTGGAATATAATTTTAACTGATCGTTATAAAAAACATTTACGGCAAAAAGTCTCCAGCCGGTTTTCATAACATTGTTTGAGTCCAAAGGAGATTCATTATTCACCACAAAGAAGTAAGGCTGGCCGACAACTTTTCCATCCACCATAATCTGCATTTTCCAAGACCCGATTTCCGAAGCGTCCGGCCGGTCAAACACCAATAATTCGCCTTTGTCGTTGGTAACTCCTAAAATTCTACTGCCCTCAACTATTTTACCGTCCGGCAAAGTTTGAGTGGTGATTGCCATTACTTGAACCCCGGCCTTAGCGCCGGTAACTTGAATATGCCAACCGTCTCCGGCGTTTAAGGTTTTTATTTCCTGGCCGTTTTCCGTAAACTTCACTGTAACAGCTGTAGCTGTTTGCGCGGTAACATTAAAATTAATAATATTACCCAAATTCTGACCGTCAACTTTTATCCCCATACTCCAGGTACCAATATGAGCCGATGTTGGGGTGTCGGTAAAGGTTAAATTCCCCTGCGCGTCGGTCATGCCTAAAACACGGGTTCCTGTAACTTTTTGCCCGTTTGGTAAAGTATATTCCGTTACCGCCGTAACTTGAGCGTTAGCCTTGGCTCCGGTGATTATTATTTTCCACTCATCACCAACTTTTAAGGCCGATGTACTGCTACTGGTGTTAGTAAAGGTCATCGTACCTTGTGTTGTAGCGGCTTGTGCTGTCCACACACCATCTGCCAAAACATACACTTGGCCGTTAATCGGCGTTTTGGAAGTTAAAAAATTACCTAGCAACATAGCAAAAGCGCTACCGTCATTAAAACCAGACGGAACATCACCTGCGTTTATTAATTTTTTATCTGAGGAAACAAAATGCTCCACAAACCGGTCTTTCTCACTCCCTGTTAGATTTTGTGTGGCAGCCTTTTGAATTATTTGATCAATAGTTAAAGCTACATCACTCACCGTAATTTTTACCGCCGTAACTTTTGTGGTTGTGCCGTCGCTAACTTTAACATTTAGAACGTAACTGCCTGCTAAAGTCGGATTGCCATAAATGGCCGCGCCACCCCGGCTGTCGGTTGGGTTAAACTCCATCCCGACCGGCAAGTTGCCGTCATAAGACCAAGAATAACTTTTGCTTGAGTCAGGATTATTGACTGTAAAAACATAATCGCCGTATTCGCCTTTTACAACTGTGGCATCCGTCGTAGCGGCCTGAATGGAATAGCCACCTGTTTGCGCCCCTCCTCCTCCGCCGGGCAAAGTCTCCTTATTTTGAAGTTTTGTATCATCTTTAAATGCCGCGACAATATTTATTGCATCAGTCGGGGAAAGTTTGGCTGTTACATTATTGCCCTGGCTGTCATAAATTTTCCCGTCGGCTTTAACTACCAAAGTTCCCACATTGTCCACATAACCCGTGCGGTAAGCTTCCGCCTCGCTTTGTGCCGGCACATACCAAACTTGCAAAATACTCAAATCCCCGGCTTGAAGCTCGTAAGTAACTTCTTTGGCGTCTGCCGCATTTATAGTAATAGCGACCCCCCTTGAAGCAGTTTTTCCCGCGGTGTCGGTAACATTTACGGTTACCGGGTAACCCCGAACTTCAGTTGTTGTACTGATATTTCCGGAAATCACTCCGGTCTGGGCATTTAAACTCAAACCCTCGGGCAAAACATCCCCGCCGTTTAAAGTGTAAGTTAGCGCGCCGCTCCCGCCTGTTGCGGAGACATTCAGACTAAATCCGCTACTACCGGCTTTGGCTGTTGCCAAAGCAATTGATGAATCGGCAAAAACTACGGGAGCCGATACTTCACCACCTCCGGTCTCCGAAGCCGGTGCCTGGGCTATAAGTGCGTTAACAATTAAAGATTTTTCAGCCTCAGATACAACAAGAGGTTCATCACCTTCAAAATAAAATAGTTCGCCCTGCGCATTTGAATAAACAGTTGCCTTGATTGTTCCGTGAATATAAGCAGACAACCCTTTCTCCGTACGGTACACCGTCAGAGTTTGCAAATCTTCTACAGTAATTTTTGGAATTACTTCGTTAATTACTTCATTAACTTTTTTCTCCGACCAAACCCCGCTACTGTACACATAAGTTTTACCGGATGTCTGATTTATTTTTCCGCCATCAACTTCGGCATTTTCAGATACCGGAACCCATTCATTAACTCCTTGAGAAATATACCAAAAAGTATTTGGATTCTTAACATATTGCCCAGCATCCACCACCCACTGGCCGTTTATGTAAGTTTGATTAAGATCGTCAATTACTTGTTTTTCACCTTGAGCCGGAGTCACGTTAGTTGTTTTGTCTTCAACAGCTGTAACATCCACATTTATATTCACCGAAGCATCTCTATAATTTAATTGAATGGTTGCGCTACCCGCACTATTGCCAAAAATTTTTAATTTATTTCCGGAAATAATTTTCGCCCTTGTTACGGAAAGATCGGAAGAGCTAACGGTCAATGTATTTTCGAAAAGCAATCCGATGGATGAAGTAACAACGTTTCCCGATTCGTCCTTAATTATAAACTCAACTTCAATATTTTCTCCGACTTTTACAATTGTGGGGGAAGCACTAATAGTATAAGTATGGACAACCGCTCCCCCGCCCGACGCCGGAGCCTGAGATTCTATGGCATTTAAAATCAATGTTGACTCTTCCGAAGTGAGCTGTTCCAAAACACTGGTATTAAAATCGTAAAGCCTGCCACCTACTCCAATAGTCAAAGTTTTGTTTATGCTTCCGCCGATATAAGCCGCCAAACCTGTTCCAACTTTATATACTTCCAAGGCCTGTAAATCATCCGCTGTAATTCTTGGAGACGAAGTCTGCTGCCCACCGCCGTTTGCATTGACAACAACTTCCCAATTGCCGTTAACAACTTTGTAATTAATGTTATTTTCTGTTTTAGTCTGACCGTCCTTTAATGTCCACCCGCCATTGCCGTCCGCAATATAAATAAAAGTATTGGGATTAGTAACTTCCTGCCCGGCATCCACCACCCACTGGCCGTTTATGTAAGTTTGATTAAGCCCGTTAATTACTTGCTTAGCACCATTGGCCGGGGTATTGTCAATAATTTTTTCTTCCACAACCTTATCCGCAACCTGATTTACAGTAACGTTAAAAGTGGCGGATGTCCCGCCATATTTAATAGTTACCGTGGCATCACCTTCATTTATGCCTTGCACGGCAACCTGGTTCCCTTCAATCCGTACTTTTGCAATATTATTATTTGATGATTCAACCGAAGCTCCGGTTAAGAACACGGGACTCCCGGTTTCATCTGTAATATTAAAAGTCATCCCACCCCAAGTACCCTGGTCCACCACCACAGATGAAGTGCCGGGGGTAATAGTAAAGGAATGAACCACAGTACTTCCGTTTTGCTGTTTTTCTACCCAGACTCCATTACTGCTTACATAAATAGTTCCGCTAACCAATTTTTCCTGTCCGTCTTGGAGCATCCAAACCGAACCGGTATAAACTTCATTATAACCTTCGGAGTTTTGCCGAACATCATTAACTTTCGGACCCGTAACTACCGAAGCCGGCGAAGTTTCTGCTTCTTGCTGCGCAATAAACTCATCCGCTGCGGCGCTGTAAATTCTCTCCGCCGTCTCTTGAGCCGTAACCAAACCCGGACGCTCGGCGTCAACCTTGGCCTGAATTTCTACTAGGCGCGCATCGGTTTCTGCCTGCGTACCAAAATTAGAGGCGTCCGCAGTGGCCTCTGTTACCCACTGGTCAAAATTTGCCAAGGCTGTTTCGGCAGAATCTATATTCGCAGCCAAAGTGTCCAAATATTCCTGATTAACCGAAGCTTCTGCCTTATTTATGCCAAAAATTCGAGACAAAGCGGCCTTAACCTTACCTGCGGCACCGGAAGTTTTTTGTCCGCTTTGTGTGCGCACAAATTGCGTCTGGGAAGTTTTCGGCGCAAACGGCGCCGCTACCCCAAGCAAAGTTGAACCCACACCAATGCCGGCAAGAATTTTTTCCTGCGTACTGGTTATTTTCTTAATGCGCTTTACGCGCTTGATTTTGACTTTGTCCATAATCGAAGCTTTAATTTTTTTAGATTGCTTGGAAACTTTTTTTAAATTTACCATAGTTTTTGATTTATGTTTTTTCATAAATATTATTTAATTTACGGTTTTTTTGAATCATTACTACCATAACTTTCAATGAATGTTTTTAAATTATAGTCACTTGGATTTCTGGAATTATTGAAAAAATTCTGCACGTCGGTTTTGCTTGCTATTATTGCTGACCCGTCTTTAAACGTAAAAGAAAACGTTGGGTCCGAACCCACCGGACCGGACGCCCACCCCTGGAATTTTTCTTGGTTAGTTTTTGTCAAACCCGTACGGTTGATTACTGCTCCTGCGGCCGGATTAACTACGCTTAAACCGGTAATTAAAAAACCGCCAATCTTACTTATTTTTTCAGATTCAGTTTGATTTAAATCTTCAATTTTAATTTGTTTGCCGGTAAAAACTCCGGAATTATTAAAAATATTTCCGTTAACATCGGCCCACTTAGGCTTTGCATCCGTCCCGTAATTATAGATAAAAGTTTTACCGTCCGCGGAGATTTTTTCCGGAATGCTATTACTGGAAAGCCCGGCGGATAAAAAGGTCTGAAAAGGAATACCCGTTGAATTACCGTCTTTACTATAAATAATGCCGTTAGAATCAACGCTGGCCTTACTGCCGTCTTTTAAACTGACATCAACCAAACCGGTAACCCCGTCGGACGCAAACCTATCCGGAGCACCCGGCGCTTTTATTTTGACCAAACTGGCATCTTTAACAACCTGATCCAAACTCCAGCCCAAGGGACTACCTTTGCTATCATAAACGTTTCCGAACCAGTCCGAATAAATCGGGTTTTTTTCATCTCCATAATTATATAAAACTGTAACACCGTCGGCCGCTATTTTGTCACCGTCAGTTTTGTTTATAAAAGGTAGCTTACTTTTTGCATCCGCAATCCCTTTACTAATTGCTTTTTCCGCAGAATTCTGCAAATTCATTATTTTTGATAGTACAGATGAACCATTAGTGTCAACAGTCTTGTTTGTTGCCACTCCATTTTTGTCATAAATTACTCCGTCATGATCCACCCAAACCGGTTTGCTTGTTGTGCCAAAATTATAAAGTTCGGTTCCGTCTTTAGCCGGTTTGGGCAAAACAAAACCGTCAAAACTTCCGCCAAACTGTTCAAAATACCCTTGAACCTGGCTAGATGTAACTTGGATATAGTTGTTTCTATCCCCTTTCTTCACCCCGTCGGGTTGAACAAAAAATATCGAATTTCCATTTGCGTCTTTTGTAATTGCATAGTCAGTCCCTGCACTGTTTAATTTCTTCATAAATTCCTGTGAAGCCGAAGATGCTAAATCATCAAATTTTATTTCATTAGTTTGAACAGTGGTTTTTGGTACTGATATGTCTCCGACTACAAACGGAGCTTGCGCCGTAACCGGAACCGTTACTTCCGGGGCGGCTACCGGTGTTTGAGAAGTATAATTATTTATTAACTGGTTAGTAAAATTTTCGGAAATTTGTTGGTTAGCGTTCTTAAGTGCGTCACTACTTAAACCTTCTACGGGGCCATCTGAAAGTGGATTATCTACAGTTACTCCCACGGGAGCACCGGTTTGTATACCGCGCTGACCGACTGAGCTACCCACAGAAGAATCGGTTGCCATTTGTTCTAAAGTTTTTTGCTCTGTTTGGCCGGTGGAAACATTTAGTAAAGTATAAGTACCGTCGGTATTTACAAAAGTCATTACTCCCTGTTGTCCCAAGGTTGTAATGTAGCTACTTATGTTACCAACAGAATTTTGGCCGGGAGTATTAAAAACTGTCCGATTCATCTCATCTATTTGCCGTTGAATAACACCGGGCATAGGAGCTGTCGGTACTTGGCTGTCTGTTCTCACGCCGACTGCCGGAATATACTCTATAGGGGTTTGAGTTGAATTATTAATAACAGTAGCCCCCATGGCTTCCACCATATTTTTCGGAAGCCAACCCATATTGGTATTTACACTTTCGTATCCGGAAGGTATATCTTGAGGTTTGGGTTGCACACTCGCGGGGTCAAAATTCTTCCCCGGAATAACAATATACTGGCCTTCAAATATTTTATTCGCGTCGGTAATACTCGGATTCACGGCCAAAATATTTTCTACCGTTGTCCCTGTTCTGTAAGCAATTTGTGACAAAGTTTCCCCCGGCGCGATTACATGGCCGGCAGCTGTATTGTTAATTTGGTTAATAATTGACTGAGGCAAAACCACTCTATTATTCTGGCTGTCAAAAACATTGCCATTAGTATCTACAGTATAGGTTTGGCCGTTATAATTAAGTTGTTTAATTAAGGTACTGGTGGTAGTTCCTTGGTTTAAAGCCGCGTCAATTCTCGCATAAAGCTCCGGGGTTACATCGTTAGAAATATTAACAAGGGAAGGAATTTTTAACACGCTACCGTCGCCTCTTAAAATTCTACCATCCGAATCTTTTGTAAAAATTTCTCCGTTTATAGTTACGCTTGAATTTCCGGGAACCACGGTATTTTTGGTAATAACATTCAAGGTCAAATTGTTTGTATTCACAATATTACCATTTGAATCAATTAAATTGCCGTTTTGGTCTTTGTATAAAGGCTCCTTATTGGCATCTAATATGGGTTTGCCTTGCACGTCCAAAGCCAAAGAATAAACCGAACTTAAATCCGGAGGCGGGGTATTTAACATTCTTCCCATATCATCATTAGGGTTTGACACATACCAAGGCAAAGTAATATTGGTATCGGGTGGCAACACCGGACCCTGCTCCCCAGGAGCCAAACCGGTCTGTTGCTGAGTCATTATATTTTCAAAGTCAGCAACGTTAATACCCGGATAATTTACAGCCGGCGCCTGTTCTCCAGTAACATTATTCCAAACATCATTTGAGTTGCCATTGCTAACCGGCGGTAAAACTTGATTACCCAAAGCATCCAGTCCGGTACCCGGACCAAACATGCCTTCTGTTCCTTGAGTTATATCCGGATTTTGATAACCATTTTGTTGCTGTCCTTCATATGTTCCATATTGCCCTCCGGTTGTGTTGGTTAGAGGATCATACTTTGAACTAGAAGCATCGGGGGGCGGAGTATTTAACATTTCACTCGCGCTGTCTACAGGATTAGTTACAAACCAGGGCAAAGTAATATTGGTATCGGGTGGTAACACCGGCCCTTGTTGCCCCGGAGCCAGGCCAGTCTGTTGCTGATTCATTATATTTTCAAAAACAGTAGTATCAATCCAATTTCCGCCGGTTGTTGCCGGCGCCCCTTCACCGGAACCCTGATTATCACCTTCTGTAGTTCCGCCGAGTAAATTTTTACCTTCGGTTTTTACTTCCCCGGAACCGGTTTGATTAGTTTGAGCATGGCCGAGTGGGGCAATATTTGTGCTGAATGCTCGATTAGCAGTATCAACCGCCGTTGAATAATCGAAATTCCCGTAAAAACCCCTGTTCAATCCTCTTTCATAGATATTTTTTGCAACCAGAGATTCAGCAATGGCTCTCGTAATTTCCGTAACATCAGCATAAGGATCAGCCATTGCTTTGACTACTTTTATGCCAAAAGTATTAGCTACGGCTTTCTTAATTTTTCCACTAATAGAATCACTTTCATTTTTTTTGGTGCTTACCATTTTTTGTTGTGGTTTGACATTGGAAATCTGTCCGCCCATACCCAACCCTGTCAAAGCAGAGCCTGCACCTAAACCGGCTAAAATCTTAGCTTTAATGGTAATTTGTTTTTTATTTCGTTTTACGCGCTTAATTTTTACCTTTTCCATATGATTTTTCTTTTGTTTCTTTATCATAAATCCTTCTATTTTATAAATTTATTATAGCATAAAAGTTCATTTCATCAAAAAATTCGGTTTAAAAAGCTCGAAATTTGAGGTATTAACTATAATTTAAGTTATTTATGATACAGTCATATCAAGGTTAAATATAAATTATACGGCTTCGACTTTTTGGCCCGGAAAAAGATGATATAGTTTTTCTAAAAGACTTTCGGTTTTCAGTTCACCGTTTTTTTTAAATTGTTGTTTTTGCCCAAATTCATTTTTAGCCAAACGTAAAAGAATTTTCATTTCCTCTTTGGTTAATGTTTTAACGTTAACACCATACAGCGACAGCAAATTTTCCAATATTCGTTCGTTTAGCAAGTGTTGTGAATAAACGTGAAAAAGTCTTACAAAAAACTGAAACAAATTATAAAGTTCCGGCACGTGGACTTCTGCAATTTTTCCTTTGTGATATTCGGCTGCACTTTTTACAATATATTCCACGCGCCGGCCAAAGCCCGTCATGCCCACGCGGTCGGACTTTCTAGCCAGGGTAGTTACCGTAAAATTCGGATTATAAACCACATCCCCGGGCAAGTCCGTAATTTTGGCTCCCAAAATTAAATCCTCAAAACTTTTTAAATGCATCATTCCGCCTGCCTTCTGCCAGGCCGAAACCCGAATCGCCATATTCTGACCGTTGATTAAAATATTTTTAACCATCTTATCTTTTTTTTGATACTTGAACGGCAGCCGTTTTTGTACGGGCTTGTAATCTTTTTCCAAAAGGTTTTTGCCCAAATGCATTTCCAATGCCTTTGCAACAAGCTCATGGCACGGCAGTTTAGAATCAATTTTTATAAGCCACTTGCCAGCGGAACCATTAACAACAGGGTTTTGAAACGTAAAAATTAACTCCTCTATATAATTGGGTGAAACGCGACAATCACAATCTATCATCGCAATCACAGCTTCTGATTTTGATTTTAATAAACGTTTATATACTTCTTCTCCTCCAAAATCACGCGCCGCGCCCACGTTGTTTATTTCTTCTGCTTTTAACAAAGATGATTTGTCCAAAACGCTTAATCTAAGCCCGCTTTTTTTTATTTGCTCAATGATAATTTTTTGCTTTTCTGTCCAAGAATTGCGGAATTATTTTTCTTGATTTTTTAAACATTGTAAAAAAATAATTGTCTTTTGATTTTGCAAATAAGCACGGGTCTCTTTACGGGCTTCTGCCCGGCTATTATTTACCACACACACCACTTCAAAATTTTTATAATCGGAGGTTTGTTTAATTAAAGACGCCAAAGGAAACAAAATCGTTTGTAAGTCCTCGTCGTAAATTGGGATAATTACAAAAATACTTAAATCTGTATTTTTGAAACTTCTCATACTTGTATTCTTAAATTAAACATTTAAAATTTAACCAAATTTATCGGCGTGCCCTTAACATAAGCCTGAATATTGGCTACGGTAGTATCTAAAATCCTAATTTCCGCCTCTTGAGTATTAAAGGCGTTATGCGGAGTAACCAGCACATTTTCCATTTGCATTAGTTCGTGGTCGGCCAGCGCGATTTTTAACTGATGTTCATTCGGGTGACCGGAAAGCAATAAATCTTTTTCTTCGGTAATAAAACCCTCCTCTTCTATAACATCCAACCCTGCTCCGGCCAAGTGGCCACTGCGCAATGCTTTAATTAAACTTTCGGTTTCCACCAAGCCCCCTCGCGCCGTGTTAATTAGTAAGGCCCCGGGTTTCATTTTTTGCAACCGCTCTTCGTTAATTAAATGATGTGTCGCCGGCATATACGGCACGTGCAAAGTTACAATGTCGGAATTTTGCAACACAGTGTCTAAATCCGCATACTCAAAACCGTATTCCTGAGCCAACTCCACTTTTGGATGCGGATCGTAAGCCAAAACTTTCATCCCAAAACCTTTGGCAATTTTTATTACAAAAATCCCAATGTGCCCCGCGCCGACCACACCCAAAGTTTTCCCCATTAAATCAAACCCGCTAAGACCTTCGTAGCTAAACAGTCCTTGCTCTTTCACGCGCTTAACAGACTGGTAAAGTTTCCGAGACAAAGCCAGAATTAAAGTAAAAGTAAATTCAGCCACGGTATTCTCCCCGTAGGTGGGAACATTACTCACCTGCACCCCCCGCTCTTGGCAATCTTTTACGTTAATGTGATCATAACCCGTACTACGGGTGGTAATATATTTAACTTTAGGAAATTGCGATAAAATTTCCTTGTCTACCCGCAAATGAATAAAATTACACAAAATTTCGGCATCGGGATTTTGAATTTTTTCCTCGGACCCGTAAAAATTTAAGTCCAAATTTGACAACCTCTCTTTAAGATATTTTTGCTCCCAATCTGCCACTTCAAAAAATATGATTTTTGTCATTGATTTTTATTTATAATTTTTATAAAAACTACAACTTAATTATAGCACGACTACACTGACAATCCGACAAAAAAATCAGAAACATTAGCGCCGGTATTGCCGGTAATTATCTGCCCGCCCAACTCTTCAAAAAAGTTAAAACTATCGTTATTTTTCAAATAATCTCCCGGGTTTATATTTAAGGCTTTGGCCCTAAGTAAAGTTGATGTATCTACAATTGCTCCGGCGGATTCGGTGTTATCGTGGCCGTCTGAGGCCAAACATAATAATACCTGATTTTCACCTATAGACTGCAAGGCCGCCAAGGCCATTTCCTGATTCCGTCCTCCTTTACCTTTTCCGATTATCTTTACAGTGCTCTCACCCGCACCCAATACACAATAACCTTTTTGCAGGGACGAAACAATTTGCGGGGCCAAAACGCGCGCCTCGCCTTGAAAATTCCCGGAAAAAATTTTTACCTGTAACCCTAACTCTTCGGCCTTTTCCGACATTGCCTCCAGCGCCTGCTTAGCCGAAACAAATAAAATATTGTGAATATTTTTAAAATATTTTTCTTCTTTAGGCGTTTCCAGTAATTTACAGGACGGCAATTCGCACATAGTTAAAACATCGTATTTCTGCAAAATTTCCGCGGCATCCCGATTGGTGGTGGTATCTTTTACCGTGGGCCCGCTGGCCACCATAGAAATATCGTCGCCGGGAACATCTGAAAAAATTAAGGAGATACAAGTAGCCGGATAAATAATTTTGGCCAAATGCCCGCCTTTAGTTTCGCTAATATGCTTACGTACGGTATTTAATTCCGTAATAGACGCGCCCTTCACTGTTAAAGCGGCGGTAATGGAAGCCTCTTTGTCGCACGACATTTCATGCGGTTTACACAGCAAAGCACTCCCGCCGCCGGAAACCACGCAAATAACTAAATCTTCCTCGCCACAAGCCTCGAGCATTGCCACCAACTCTTCGGTAGCTTCGATGTTTACTTTGGTCGGCAATGGGTGCGTCCCTACCCGGCAAATAATATTTCCCAAAGACCCTTCTTTTAAATCCAACACATAACCGCAGGTAATCTTCTCTTTAAGTATTTGCTGAATGGCTGTAACCGCTTCCAGTGCGGCCTTGCCAAACCCAATACAAACAATTCGTTTAAATTTTCCAATTTCAAATTCTTGTTTAAAAATTTTCAGCTTTTGTTTTTTAGGCTCAAAAATAAAATTTCTCTCCACGGCTTTTTTGGTATTAATCGCCTCAAACCCGGCCTCGGCAATAAGCAGTGCCTGTTTGCGTAAAACTGATGTCGCTAATTGATTATAATTTTTTATCATACGACCACAACTTTAACTCTTAAACTATACTCCTTCGCTAATTAAACTCCGATAATTACCTTCGTTGATTATTATCAAACGCCAATAAAATTAGGTACTTTGTACTATAAGCTTCCAACTTCTCCGCCTAGGCGGATTCGTCGGACAGGTATCTAAATCCATTTAGCAATTGAGTATATAATTAAGAAGATTTCCCCGTAGCTTGCCCCGTAAAGATAAATCTACGGGGCTTGTTGCGGGGTAGTTCATTATTATTCTTTCATTTTACCTTTTTACGCATATGCGTAAAAAGGTAAAATGAAAATCATAAAATTTTTCCGGCTTTAAAAAATTTAATCAAATCCTGCTCATCAATTGGGTCAATATGGTCAACTCTTAACATTGTTAAATACCTGTCTAACTTATAATATGCGGAAACAAAATCCACCTGATCTCTTGGGTCATATGGGAAAACCCACACTGTCTTTTGCAAAGGATAAAACCCCAGCCGTTTAAGCTTTTTTCTTAACTTATCTGCCTGATATTTTTCTTCCACCGGTACGTCCGCTATAGCCAGCCACCATTTTCCGTCCCAATGCTTACTTTTAGGTATTTTTAAGTTCTGCAAATTAAGCTTAATAACTTTTTTTCTGCCTTTTTGAGTAATCTTTACTTTAAAATCACTGCCGTCCTGCTGAAGTTTTATATACCCGCGCGACTTTAAATAATAAACCATTCTCACAAATTCCGTTTCGGAGTCGTAAGTTTTTTTTCTTTTTATGCCGGGTAAATACTTTAAAAGCTGGATGGCATTAGGAGCCATAACAGCCAGAGCCAATGTTCCGGCGGCAAAAAGTATTGACAGCACCACTTCCCCGGCTGTCTTAATACTCTCCCTTGCTTCTTGGGATATAAAATCTTTCCGGCCTGCAACGGAGTTATTTTCTTTAACAATTTGTTTTATTTGTAATTGTCCCATATCAGTTTACATTTTAACGCATATGCGTTTTTTTGTAAAATAAGTTTTATATTACCATATCCCAAACCTTGGCGGCAATGTTCCGGGGTTGGCCTAAAAGCGGGTCGTGATGCAGGTTAATAAACGGCAAGGAGTTAACTTCAATAAACCCGCTCGTCTGAATTTTATAGGATTTAGAAATATCCGGAATTATAAAATCAAAGCCTACCAACGGGTCGCCCAAAATTTTCGCCGCGTGTTCAAACAGCTCCTTGTTTTCCGGATGGCAGATTTCATAATCTTCGCTGGAAGAACCGCCGTAATTCACGCCGATTTTTTCAGAAAGATAAATTTCCTCGTCCTTGCGCGGAATCGATGAAAGTTGCAAATCTTGTCTGGCTAAAAAATTTTCCGCCTGCCTGTTAACCTGAATATCTTTTACCCCCGAGGGGTTGGATTTATTTTTTTGTTCAATAAGTTCACTTATTGTATGACTGCCGTTGCCGACAATATTAGGCGCATCGCCTCTAAGCACTCCTTCCAGTTTAAAATTTATTACCGTGGCCCGATAAACCGGACCCACAAGTTGTTGCTCTACCATAACCCAATAGCACAATTGTTTGGCAATCCGGAATGCGATTTTTAACTCTTCAGGCGAAGAAACAAAAGTGGTACTATGCCTCCCTCGGCTCCCCGCTCGGGGCTTAACAATTGCCGGACAGCTGCCAGTCTGAATTTTTTGAAATATTTTTTTTGCCTGACTAAAGCTGTTGCAGCTCGCCCCCATCGGCACCGGCAACCCCGCTTTCACAAATTTCTCTTTCAGCTTCCATTTATCATCCATTAAATCCAGCCACGGATTAAAATATCCGGCCGGCCGGGGAAGCCCACTAAACACCATGGTTGAGGGCTTGGTGTTGAGCGTATCACTGTTCACTGTCCACTGCTCACTGTCCGCTTTTTCCGCCACATAACAATCAAAAGGTTTACCAAACAATACCAACTCCTGCATTTCAATCCCTCGCTTACCGGCTTCTTCCCACAGTACTTGCGCTCGGCGAACTTTGCATTTTTTAATATCCGGCTGAATGGTAATAATTTTTAACGCCTTACCAACAGCTAAGGCTATTTTGGCAAAATTTTGTCCCCAACCAAAATGTGCCAAAAATTTAGTAATTGGATTATACAAAACCAACTGGCGCACCGGAGTCAGTAATATATTTAAACTCTCAAAATACCAATTGACACGATGAGGTACCTGATTGTTACCGCAATAGACACAGTTATTTTTTGTCATGGCGTTTTTTTACCAACAAGGTTCCCGCACCGGCCAAAATTAAAACTATCAGCCACCAGGCGGTTTTGCCCGCAAAATTATTTTGCCCGGGCAGTGAAATTACGTTTTCAATCAGAGATTTTTGAGGTATTTTTATTGTTCCTGACCGCGACTCAACAGCAGGAGAGGTGTTGTCACTCCCAATATTCTCCTCCGATTGCCCTCCCGCACCGGGGTCAATATAATTGATGTTGCCGGATAAATTTGGTCGGACGTTTACCGGTGGCGGTTGCAATTGCTGGGGCGTGGGCACATATTTTATCTCCGCAAAAACCCTGAAAGGACTAAGGGCTAAGAAAAAAAACCCGACCATAGCTAATTTAACAAATACTTTATATATCATAGATTCTATTTAATGAGACTGTTGCCAAATGGCATTTTGACTGCAATTTGAAAATTTTGACCACTCGGCCAATCCGCCTTAGGCGGACCGCTTAGCTTCCAGCTAAACATCAAAATTTGTTTTGCCCGATTGTCTCACCCGCCTCAGGCGGATGCATTAAAAGCCCATTCGGCAACAGTCCCTTAATACTATTTTAATCACTGGTCCAACTAATTTGCTGATACCCGTCGGTACTCAGCGGAAAACTTGGCGGTGGCGCGTATAATAAATTTCCGTCATAGTTAGTGTAAGTATTCCTAAATCCGGAAACCGTAGTATTGCCGTTAAGATATGTCCATGTCCATAAACCGTTGGTGGCCAAACTCCCATTTACCGTAATACTATTTTTAATATTTGCTCCGGAAGCATAATAATAAACCTGTACACTGCCATTTTGAGCAATCATTGCGGCATTAATTGTTAAATCGGTAGGAGCGCCATATCTGACCAAAACATTCCCCTGGGCAATTAACCCCAACGAGCTTCCGCTACCGGCATACAATAAATTATTAGCGATAATAATATTGCTGTAATTACTCGTGGCGCCGGGAACGGCCGCCACCACCGTTACTCTACCGCTTACCGTACCTTCCACCCAAACATTGTCCTGCAAAAAAATTATCCCGCTTGCCGGCAAGGGCACATTATTATAAATCAATTGCCTTTGGGCAGGAAGAGGGTCGTAATCTATAGATTGACTTACCTGGACCATATTTACATCATACGTATCACTCGGAGCCGGTGTTAATTTTTTAACAATATAAACATTTACGGTACCGTTTGCGTTAAAGACTAAAGAATAACCCTTATTATTGGATGGTCCCAAATAAGCCGGCGCGTTATCTGCCGTGGCAATGCTTTTCATTTTATTCAAATCGCTGGTCATACTGGAAAACACAATGCTGGGCACGGGAAATTGCCAAAAAGTTTGAGTGGAAGCCGCAGCAGAGCCCCAAATCCCCGGCTTGGTTGTCGGACATGGCGAGCCGGACCAAGAAGGACAGGCATAAGTTGTTTTGGCAGATGTAATCGGCGCATTGCCGGTACCGTCAAACCTAATCCCCCCGTTGGAGTGCATTTGTCCGCTAACGCTTTCGCCACTACCTATCCACACGCTCTCGTTGGTTAAAAATCCGTACTTAGCCAAAGACGGAATCCCATACCTAACTGTAATAGTTCTTGCTTGTTTTGGGTTTGCAAAGGTGTAACCTTTGGATTTGATTGTTACAACGGTTGAACCGACCGGCGGAGGCACTATGGTAATTTCGTACTTACCCAAAACTGTCTGCTGGTCAAAATCTGTATAGTTGTGAATATACGGACCCGGGGTAGTACTGGCATTACCATCCCAATAATCAGACGTAAAATGCGCCAAATGCCACTGATAATAATTTATTCCCGCTTCCGCAATTTGAAAAGCCTGTTCCCTATTTGCCGTAGAACGGACAACTTTTAACTGCGTTACCGCATACTGCAAAATAGTAAGCAAAACCAAGGAAAAAATAAAAATTGCCACCACCAAATAGACAATGGAAAATCCCCGTTGTGATTGTTTATAATCCTCCCTATTTGAAATTTCTTGTCCGCCTTTAGCGAAAAATTTTAAAAATCTCATCTTATTGTCCCAGATTATTTTTTACACTACGAATTGCCGCGCCGCCGGTAATTAAATAGGTATTTTGATTTTTCACTCCGGCCTTATTTGAAATTAATAAACTAATTTTAATATATTTTACGTCAGTTACACTAATTGGCTGAACAAGGGAGCTTTGCGAACTTGAACCAGTATAATTACCGGCATAATAATAAAACAAAGGCGCGGTGGAACTGGCAATATTATCCTGTACTAGAAAAGTCTTTTCAGTAGCGAGGTTGTAAGCCCCTCCGGAATATTTGGTAACCCCTTTGTTAATTTTACCGTTTTGCAAATAGTACCTAATCCGCTGGGTTTCTGTTGTTTTTGGGTCGGCATTTGAAAAAAATATCAATTCCTGATTTCCGACAGATTCCAACTGAAAGGCTCCGTTAGCGCCGGCCGCTGAATTTCTTAATTCATTTGTTGCCTGAGAAATTAATTTTCTGGCCTGATCCTGGTTGGCCAACAGCCCGCTTTGCTTATTAGCCGCGGAAAACAAATTAGACACTGTCATAACAATGCCGACGCTAATAAGCGAAAAAATAAAAATAGCAATCAGCACTTCAATTAAGGTAAAGCCTGTTTTCAAACTTACTAAATTTTGTTGATAAACTTTATTCATACAAACATCATCCCGCTTAACAAAGGTTTATTTATTTAACAAGACTTCGTATTTTCCATTACCGCCAACTGTTAAGGGGGTAGTAAAAGTTTGATACCCGGGCAAGGTAACAGTAAGTTCATAAGCGGTACCACTGCTTGGGGTAATATCGTCAAACAAATACTGCCCGGGGGTAAAACAGCCGGAAACGTAATTTATATTTATTGAACTAAGTTGTGGGGTTTTTTTATCATTGGTAGTTTTTAAAAATACTTTGTATCGCACATAACGTTTATTATTTAAACCCGAACTAATATTGGTTCCGGGCACAGTGTAATAAGTTTGGCTTGTGCCGTCCGGGCCCACATACTGCCATGTGGTGTTGTCGTTGTTTGCAGCAAGCTGAATGGCTAAAGTAGTGGAGGCGTCCTGACTAATGGGTGTCCAGGTAAGCGTGGTAAAATTACTGGCGTCAGTGCCGGTGTCATACGAGGAGGATTGCAAAGTAGAAGTGGCATTTAAGGGGTACGCATTACCTGTCTTACGCAACGAAATATCATTGGCACCGTTATTAATATAAATATCCGGGTCTGCCACCCAATACGTATTCGGCGTACTGGTGCTCCAGACGGCAAAACCGCTGCCACCACTCCAGTCATTTTGTACCCAAACACTCCCGCCGGTTACGCCAAAATAATCCTGTGGCTGACTACCTCCTTTTTGAAGTTCAATAACAGCGCTTTCCAGCGGAGCTTTGGTAGTAGCGTCTTTTACGATTATTAACATACTATGGTTTGACGGCGGGGTTAAAATTACGGAAAAGGTTTGCGAAGTTCCCGGAAGTACGTCAATTTTTTGAATGGGCGAAGTCCCCCGAATATTATAATTTTGCAAAGTGGCAACAGTTAGCGCCGGCGTATAGGTATCCCATTCAATATTATTATAATTAATTTGGCCCGCGGGAAAACCGCTTTGTCCCGAAGTGTTTGTCTGGTCAAATTTTAAAATTGTCGGATTAGTCCCTATAATTTTTGTGCCAATTGTCTGAACCCCAATGCCGTTAATCGGCTGACAAAAACTATCCAAAGTCTTGATGGTTAAATTACTCAGTAAGTCAATCTGCAGAGGCACTTTAGTGACTGTGCCCGCTAAAATGGTCGGGTCCGGATTAATCGGGTTCGGATTTTGTGCCGTAATCGGATAAGTTTGGTCTGTGGAGTACCCGGCCATACCGGCCGTTATATGATAAGCATTACTGCCTGGCGGCAAACCCACCTGCACCCACTCGCCTGCTGCGTTAGTTTTTACGTTTAACACTACCCCATTAGAAATACCGACAATTGAAACATTTACATTCGATAAAGGCTGGCCCGTGGAATTAAATACCTGTACTTGAAGTACACCTGTATTGCTGGGAGTTTCCAAACCTTGGGGAGATATCGAAGTAGTAAACGCCGTAATTTGCCCGGTGGTTGTATTTAGCACTTTCATTTTTACCTGCTTGTAGTCGGTCGGGTATGCGTCCCCGGTAAGCGCGGTTAAGTCGGCCGGGTCATCAGTCCAGGTAACTTCATAATAAATTTTATAGGTAATCGGCGCGATAACTACGGTAACCGGAGAAGTTTCGTCCGGCAACGCACCGGCCGGCACCCCATGGATTGTACCAACTTGGCTAAATGGCAAATTCCTGACAATTTCCATACGCTCGGAAGCAATTGCCGAAAGAATAGTTTTTTCCCGAGCCAATTTAACGCTTTTAACCAAGGCGGAATATGCAGCTAAAAATGCCGAGGTTAAGATGGCAAAAACCGCCACGCTCACCAGCAATTCTATTAAAGTATAACCGGTTTTTAAATTTTCTTTTTGCTTCATTTTTGTAATTTTGATTTCGGATTTTCCTGAATTTCAAATTTATTATACCATTTTAATCAAAAAACAAAAAATTCGGAGGTTATTTTATTCTGTCATATAGACCAACCAATTCGGCCTGCATAATTACGTGCCCTTGCATGGTTTTTTCCAACTCTTCTTTAAGTGAAAAGGAAGACAGAGAAAGTTTGATGTCTAAAGCATACAATTTAAAAAAGTAGCGATGCTGTCCCAAAGGCGGACACGGCCCGCCGTAAACATTTTGCCCACTGCTGGTTTGGCCGGCAATCGCCTTTGGCGGAACGCTATTTTCCGCAATTCCGGTTGTGGCCGGATCCATATTCCATAATGTCCAGTGAACCCAAGTGCCGGCCGGGGCGTCCGGGTCATCCATAATAAGCGCCAAACTCACCGCTTCTTTCGGCACGTCTTTAAATTCCAACGGTGGGTTTACACTGTCGCCGTCGCAGGTGAACTTACCAGGGATGTTTTGGTTATTTAAAAAAACCGGACTGAGAATTTGCATATTTTTTGTAATACTTGCAGGCAACGGCGTGTTAGGTAAAGGGGCGCGACTTTTTAGCCACCAAAACCCTCCGCCGACTAACAGCAAAAAAAATAAAATTGTAACGAAAAAAGTTTTTTTCATAATTCTAAAATTCCGTTCTCGCAAAGCGGCACAAAATTTATACCCGCTTCGGTTAAATACTTTTGCGGCGCAACATGAACCATTTCCGGATTTTTTAAAATGCCATCATGTACCGGAAAAGCTATTTTTGGATTTATTACCTTAGAGCCTGTTTGAAAACTCCTATGTCTAGCATTTAAGCCAACCTCCTGACCATGATGTGGATCATAGCGATGTAAATCATAGTCTCGCCGGTCTCCGGATGGTATTCGTAATCCTTGCTTAATCTTCTGTACCGGCC
>JBBRWU010000006.1:0-18928 GCA_038249015.1 Candidatus Doudnaibacteriota bacterium
AAATAACGGCAACCAGCCCAGCGAAGAAATTAAAATACTAGCCGTGGCCCAGTTAAAATTGCCTTCAACGTACTGAAAAAGTTTATACATTTTGTCCCAAAACGGCGCATCGAGCTTTAGCAGTTTTGGCACCAAATGCGGGTAGTATTCTACGTTATAAGCCCAGCGGCGCTTTTGCTTGTATTGGTTAATGAGTGTTTGCCATGTGGTGTCGGCTAAACAGGTATCCAAGGAAATAGGAATAAATAACGGAATAACTTTGTAATCGCCTTTGTAATGCATATAACATTGCCAGTAAACATAGCCGTCTTCGTTAACAATATCTTTTTTCCAAAAGCCAATATCAACTAGCGCCTGCAGAGTCATAGTGTGGGAAGAAAAAGTTCGCAGGCGGTCGGGTCGGCTGGATTCCGTAAATTGAAAAAAAGAATTGGAAACCGAGACAACCCGAATGATTGCCGGGCTGTCCCAAATATTATTGTTATATATGGCAATCGGTTGATAACTGGATTGATAAGGTTTTTCCGCAGTTAAAAATTCATACATAACTCGGGCAAAATATTCCGGGTGCACAATGGTGTCGGAATCAAAGTTGGAGACTAGGACTTGCGGAATGGGAATATTTAACTTTTCTAATTCCGGCAAAACCGCTTGTACGGCAAAACTGGCATTCGCACTTTTGCCTTTTATTTCGTTGGGCAAATTATCCGGATGAGCGGTAATGAAAAATTTATAAAATAAGTGCTGATACTTTTCTTTTATTTGTTTTGCAACAATCTGAGCGTCTTCCCCCACCCTTTCTTCACTGGCCATTACTATAACCATTTTTTGTTTTTGGTAGTTCGTCGCGGCCAATGCGCTAAAGGTGGAATCTAGAATTTCAAAACTTTCGTCAGTAAAAGGGATTAATATTAAATGATAGTAGTCGCCGGCTCTTCCGCCATTGCGGCCTAATTTTATAAGGCGGTTGATTTTGGCAATTTCTTCGCGATAAAACTTTTTGACTGATAATTTATTGGTCTGATTTTTTTTGGCTTCTAAAAATTTACTATAATCTTTAAAATTTTCCAGTCTTTGGGCAAAATCCAACCAATCAATTGTCACACAAATGCGAAATTTTTTGTAAGCTGCTACTAAGTGAGTGGCTACGTTTAAAGCTTTTAAAACCCAGTATAAATCAAAACAAATAATAAACAAGGCGGCCCAAATAGGGCGATAGTAGGAAAGTAATATGGCGCCAAAAAAAACCGCCCAAAATTGTAGTCCGGGTAAAATTTCCCAAAGTCTTTCTGTTGTGGTGCGTTTTCTAAACATAAGTATCTTTACGGAGTACGGATGGCGCATACGGATATACGTATGGGTGCAGGGTGCAATTGCAGTTATCCGTATATCCGTACATTTCCGTACTCCGTAAAGTTAGTTGACACTTGCCAAAAACATGGCGGAGATTAATAAAATTATTTGAACAAACATGCTTACATAGGCTGTCAGTTCGGAAAGAAAAAAACGGTTATCTTTGAGCGCGCGGTATAAGATATAATTTATTGCGGAAATTGCCAGGCCGATTCCAGGAATAAAATATAAATTTTTGCCTTTACCATACCATTCTACACCTACCAGTACGTTATAGTGTAAAGCTAAATTTTGTGTTCCGGGGTGGATTTTGAAAAAAATGAAAAAAAATGTTATAATATTAAGAATTAAACAAATAAACCAAAGAAACAAAATTCCTGAAAAATAAGTTTTTTTTATTTCTAAAAATTTAGCTTGAAACGGAGAAAAGTTCATAGGATCTCTTTAAAATAGGGCTTATTTAAAAGCTTATCTTATAAATTGTACCATAAAATTTAAAAGTTAGCCAATTTAAAACTAAAAAACAAATTATGTCATCCAAACAAAAGTTTTTTCTTGTCGGGATTATTTTGCTGGCCATTTTTTTTCGTTATTATCAAATTATGAGTATGCCGGGCGGCTTGTTCCCGGATGAAGCGGCAAACGGTTTAGATATTAACTCAATGCAAAGCGGACAGCTCCAGTCGTTCTATGAACGCGGAAATGGGCGTGAAGCTTTGTTTTTTTATACGCTTTGGGGTAGCGTGGAGATGTTTGGTAAGGGGCCATGGCAACATCATATTGTTTCTTCCTTGATCGGCGTGTTGTCTGTTTTGGTATGCTTCTTGCTTGCTAGAAGATTATTTACCTTTAAAATTTTGTCGGATGACAAGGACGGACAAAACCGAGCAATTAACATTGCTTTACTGTCTGCGTTTTTGATGGCGGCTTCAACTTGGCACATTGTACTTTCCAGAACCGCATTCCGCGCGGTCATGATCCCTTTGTTTTCCGCGTTGATTTTTTATTTCTTAATTAAGACATATCAGGCTCTCGAATTTAAAAAACGTTTGCTTTACGCTATTTTAACAGGGGTAAGTTTTGCTTTAGGTTTTTACACCTATATTGCTTTCCGTATAATGGCCCCGGCTTTATTTGCAGTATTGTTGTGGCCTTTGTTTGGTGCGGTTAGACAAAAATTATTGTGGTTTCAAATAAAAAAATATTTTTTGCCCGGGATAGGATTTTTACTGGCTTTTTTTGTCTTTATATTCCCCTTAGGGAAATATTTTTATGACCATCCCGGCTCTTTTATTGGTCGTGCTGGTCAGGTGAGTGTGTTTAACCCCGAGCAATACACTTTTAACGGCGAGCGATTGCACGGCAAGCCGCCTTTGGGAGTGGTTTTACCGGTAATGATGGAAGTAACCAAAGTTCAGCTCACGGGACTGTTTATCAAGGGTGATTTAAACTGGCGCTCTAATATTTCCGGACAGCCGTTTCTTTCGCAAATTTATAGTCCTTTTTTTGGGGTTGGTTTGATATTAGCCACTCTATTGGGGATTTGGTATTTTTTTGCACCAAATAAAAAGGAAAAGTATTGGCCATTTTTTCTGTTAACGGTTTGGTTTTGGGGAATGATGCTTCCCGTGGTTGCTACTGCCGAAGGCATGCCGCACGGATTAAGGTCTATTGGTCTTATCCCAGCAGTTTTTATTATATCCGCCTGGGTGCTTTATGAATTCGGAGCGCTAATTTGGAAGGTTCATAAAAAAATCTGGAATAAAGTATTGACTCATTTTAAGGACCCGCAGTGGCAAAAAAACCATATTTTAACTCCGCTAAGAATGCATGTTGCCAACTTGGGGCTAAAGCTTGTGGTGGTGTGTTTTATTCTCGCGCTAATTAGTCAGACTTATTTTTTGTATTTTGTTTACGCGGCCAACAGCCCCGAGAATTTTTACTATTTCCGTTCCGACTTAACTTCGGTGAGTAAATATTTAGTAGACAGATGTAAAACTTCCTTAAACGCCGGCGGTCAATCCACTAAGGAGACCACCTATTTGGTTTTAGATAAATTCTCCGTGCAGACTCCGGATTACTTTACTTCCGACCCTAAAGGCAATTTTAATGATCCTTGTAATGTTCCTTATACTCAAGTTGATCCGGAAAATTCCTGGGAATTAAAAAATTTAAAATTGAATGATGAGGTCGTGTTTACCCAAAGTTCAATGTTTGATACGAAAAAATTTAAAGCCACGCACCCGGAATTTCGTTTAAATCTGGAATATAGGAATAAATTTAACCAAAGCATAATGGCGGTTTACAAGATAAAGAATTAAGATTATAAAAAATATGAATAAAGTTATGCCCCCCCTCGGGGGGTCCCCCGTAGGGTGGAAAAAATACACCCCACTCATTATTATTCTAATTTTTGGTACACTTTTGAGGTTTTATCATAATTTGGATATTTCGCTTTGGCACGATGAGGCTTTCAGCGCTTTAATGATCCGCTATCCTTGGGGAGAAATGATTCAACGTTTGGGGCTAGATGTCCACCCACCGATGTACTACATTGCTTTGCGTTTGTGGCACTATATTTTTGGCGAAAGCATGTTGTCCTTACGCGGGTTTTCTATTTTTTTCGGTACCGCTGCCATTTGGGCCGGATATCTGTTTACCAAAGAGGCTTTTAAAAACGAAAAAACAGCCATTTGGGCAGCGATATTTATTGCCATCAATCCATTTCAACTAATGTATGTTACCGAAGCCCGAATGTACACTTTCGGCGCCTTCTTTGCTTTAATAGCAGCTTACTTTTTGGTTAAAGCGTTGGCTATGCAAAAAGTTGTGTTTGAAGCCAAAGCTCAAAATATGCCAAATCTACCTGAAAATATTGGCGCCAAAAAAATAATGTTGTGGAGTTATATTGGTTTTACGTTGTCGATGATTGTTATTATTTACACCCACTACTACCTTTTCTTCACAGCGGCGGCTTTGGGTTTTTACGGACTTGTGTATTTATTTTTTCATCACCAAGGTTCTTGGAAAAAATATACCCCTATTTTTACATCTTATATCGTTATTCTTATATCTTTCTTGCCATGGCTTAAAACTTTTTTGTTTCAATACAGGCAGGTGCAAGCGGGTTACTGGATTTCAAAAATGAATACTTGGAGCATTTCATCCACCTTTTGGGATATGCTTTTGGGTTTTCAGCGCGACACCAATAAAAGCTCAACCCAAATTATGTTGATTTTAGTTACACTGTTTAGCTTGTTTTTGTTGTATCGCTTTTTGCGCAAGACGGAGAGTTTTGCCAAATGGTTAACAGTACTGGCTGTTGCCGCGCCTTTTGGTGGAGCTTTGCTTTTCGCTTTAATGGCAAAACTAAAAGGTAGCGACTCTTCGGTTTATTTGGACAGATATTTTTTGTTTGGAAGCCTATTTTATTCCGTTGCTTTGGCTGTATGGCTTAAGGAGATTAAATTCAAATGGTTGGCCACTTCGTTATTTTTAATTTACTGCGTATTAAATTTAATTGCTTTCCTACATTACTGGAACCAGCTAGACATTAAATCTAAGCCGGGAATGTTTGCCGCGGCAAAATTTTTGCAGGCAAATGTAGAACCAAAACATAACGTGTTTGTGGGAACCTCGTACGAATTTTTTAACTACAAATACTACGGTACAATTTTAAACCCTATCCCCACTAGGCCCTTGCTTTATACCGGAGGAAGGGAAAAAGCAAGCCAACTTTCTCATGTGGAAGGTGTGGCGCTTTTAACCGATGAAGATTTAGTCCCGGACTTTAATTCTGCTGTAACTAAAGAAGGCACAGTCTGGCTTTTGTGGACAAAAGCCTTTGGTTCCGGCAAGCCTGAAACGCCGTTAAATTGGATTAAAATAGACGAAAAGGAATTCCAAGATGTAAGGCCTTACCCAGGAACGGTAATTTATGTTACTGAGTATAAAGTTAACTAATAGGATAGAGGGCTAAATGGAATTTAATCACTCCGAACAGAGTGAGGAGTCCCTTATATAAGCGATTCTTCGCTTCGCTCTGAATGGGGACTGTTGCCAAATGGCATTTTGACTGCAATTTGAAAATTTTGGCCACTCGGCCAAAAAAACTTTTCCGCTTAGCTTCCAGTTAAACATCAAAATTTGTTTTGCCCGATTGCCTCAAAATTCTCAAATTTCGCCTTAAAAGCCCATTCGGCAACAGTCCTGAATGGTACTGATTTAAAGCATAAGGGTTGCGAAAGTTTACGCTCAGGACGACGCTTAACGCTAAGGCCTAAATCCGCTAACTTACAACCATGACACTATTCCATATGGCTCGATAGATTTCGTAGATTAAAGCTAAGATGGTTATCGCATTGTGCAATAACCATCTTTTGTAATTTTTATGATATTGTGGTACCGATAAATTTTTTATCTTCTAGAATGTTTTTTAAATTTTTTAAGTTTTTGCCGTTGGCAATAACAACTTTGAGATTTAGTTTAGAAGCTAACGTAGTTGCTGTTGGGTCAAATGGAACATTTTTTCCCGGATCCCATTTATTGCCGACAATTTTTTTAAAATCAGTCCATGTGATTTCAGTTATTTTTTTTACAGTTTTAAATTTACGGGGGTCTTTGTCATAAACATAGTCAATGTTACTTAAATTAATTACCGTATCAGCGTTATATATTTTTGCCAAACGAACCGCATCATCATCTGTACTTCTACCGGGCATCCAGCCACCGGCCACCAGAATTTGCTTTTTAAAATTTACTTTTTTGTTGGGGTTCTTAATAATTGCTCCGTGCGCGTTTTTGCCAAATATTAATCTTATCAAGTCCGCATGAAGCCAAGTTGAGGCAATCCCCAGCCAGTCTAAATCTGTATTACTAGGGTTAGATATTGCTTTTAAACCGGTTTGAAAATCACGACATAGTTTACCTCCCCCAGTAATTAGAATAAATCTGGACCTTTTTTGGGTTTGCGCAAGGATTAATTTTTTAAAACCGGTTAAAAATTTTGTGTCTATTTGGCCGGGGTTGATTAAAGACCCCCCGACTGAAATTACAAAAAGTTTGTTTGCCATTGTGACTTTTAGTTAGTTTTTAAACTTTCCTGACTACTACTGGCGTTTTGATTTTTTTGCAAGAACACATCGTTCACACATGGTTGAAATTTGTGGCAGACGTACCCCCTGTCTTCGTAACGCATATCCACATATTCCAAATTTGAAATTTCCTGGTCGGAAAATTGTGAAAATAACATACCTAAACGTTCTGTTAGGTTTTTAAAATCATCTTTTAAGTTAAATTTTACACTAAATTTATTTTTGGTTACCGCAGAAATATTTAATTCTGCCAAAGAGCCAAGGCTGTAATGTGTTACGGAAGATTTAATTATCTCTGGGGCGGAATCCAAAAATATTTTTAAACTATTTGCCACTTCAGGACTAATTGCCTGCTGGCCGACATACAAAGATTCCGCGCTTGTCAGTTTAATTAAAATTAAATTACTTGGCAAGGCGGAATTCGCGGTCATCTCTTCCGTGATGATCCGGGTAATTAAACCATCATTATCCAGGCTATAGTAAGCATTGTTTGATTCCAAAGCAAAGACATCCTTCCTTGGTACAATATTTATAATTAAAGTTGCCGGGTAACTTTTGGTAATTTTATCCACTTTAAGGATACCTTGGTTATTTTTTAATAAGTACTCTTTTAAGTTGTCCTGGGAAAGCAAAATTAAATTTTTTTGCGGCCAGGGTAATTTTTTGTTTAGGAACGACTCGGCGATATTTTGTATTTCGGTTCTTTTTGGCTGAGAAATACCGTTAATTTGGACTGATTTTATAAAGAGAAAATTGGGGATATAAACAATATATATTAACAAAAATAATGTTAGCAAAATGCTAATCCTGGAAATAATTGACCCAAGCCCGATTTTAGACAAAAAAACTCTCCAATTACTTCTTGGAAAAGTTTTTTTCTCTCGTTTGTAGTTGCGCTGTCTATCCAGTTGTTTTTGAAACCCTTGGTTTTGAAAGCGCACACGAGAGTCTAATTTATTTTTATTTTTGTTAAACATTTAAATTTAAGCCTTTGGTTTAATTACGTCTCTACCCACGTAAGGTCTTAAAATTTCCGGTACAATAATTGAACCGTCTTTTTGCTGATAGTTTTCCAAAATAGCAATTAGAATACGCGGAGAAGCAATTACCGTATTATTTAATGTATAAACTAGTTTGCTCATCCCCTCTTTGTCTTTGTATTTAATATTCAGTCTTCTGGCCTGCCAATCGGTCAGGTTAGAATCGGAATGAGTTTCGCCAAAATCTTTACGAGACGGCATCCAGGTTTCAATATCGTACATTTTATATTTGCCGGCACCCATATCGCCCGTGCAAATATTTAATACGCGATACGGCAAGTTTAAATCTTGGAGCATGCTTTCGGCAATCTCCCGCATATTTTCCAGCCATTGGTCACTTTCCAAAATGTCCGCCTTGCACAAAATTACCTGTTCGACTTTCATAAATTCATGAATGCGATAAACCCCTCTCGTGTCTTTACCATAACTGCCGACTTCACTCCGATAACAGGAAGATACCCCACAAACTTTTATGGGCAGGTCTTTTTCGTTTAAAGTCTTACCTTCATAATAGGCTAACAGTGATGGTTCTGAAGTGCCGGCTAAATATTGTTTCTCTTTTGTTTGGCCCGCTTCCATTGAAGCAGTGCTGTCCCCGACATCAGAGCCTGCTAACTCAGGCACGGTACGGGACACGGCGATTTCGTAAATTTCATCTTTGCCTGCCGGAAAATGTCCGCTACCAAATAAAGCTGCCTCGCGGACAAGCACAGGCGGAACCATTAAAGTAAAACCTTTTTCCTGCATTTTTTTTAAGGCATGCCAAATTAAGCCGTATTGCATCAGCACCGCTTCGTTTTTTAAATAATACCCGCGAAAACCGGAAGTTTTTACGCCGGCTTCGGTATCTATTAAATCCAACTCTTTGCCTAAAGCAATATGATCTTTAATTTCAAATTCAAATTTGCTTGGAATGTTTTGAATTTTTTCCGGTTCTTTGGTTGGGTCAATAATTCCAAGCTCTTTGTTCCAATAGCGCCAGGCAATATTTCCTGAGGAGTCTTTACCAATGGGAGTTTCAGGGCTGGGAATGTTTGGCGTTAAGGCAATTAAGCGGTTATAGTTTTCCAAAACCGGCCTGAGCTGTTCTTTTATGAGTTTGCTTTTTTCATCAACATCTTTCATTTCTAAAAATTTCACCTTCTTTTCTTCTTCCGATAATTGCGGAATACTTTTAGAAACGGCATTTTTTGTAGCCTGAAGGCTTTCGAGTTCAATTAGTAAATCACGTCTTTTGGCATCCAAATCCAAAAGCTCCTCCAAATCTAAGTCAATACGCTTATTGGTTATGGCTTTTTTTACCAAGTCTTGGTTGTCTCGGATAAATTTTATGTCGAGCATATAAATAGATATTAATTTTCCGCTCCGCCAGAGGCGGACGGATTAAAGATTTATGATTTCAGAGCAAGAAGTTGGCAGCTTTCATAAATTAGGGGTAGAGTGTCCAAAGTTTTAATTTCATCCAAGGAAAAATATTTTAGTTCACCAATTTCCTCGTACAACCCAGGGGAAAGTTTTCCGCCGATAATTTTACACTCAAAATGGAGCAGTAATATTTGTTGCTCACCGGTTTCCAATTGCCACACATGAGATAAAATTTTAGGCAAGAGCCTAATTACTTCAACATCCACGCCCGCTTCTTCTTTAACTTCTCTAACCACAGCGTCTATTGGGTCTTCTCCAAAGTTTATTCCGCCACCTATAAATTCCCATTTGTTGTGCGCGTGGACTAGCGCCGGCTCATTGCGCCGGGCAAGCAAAATTTCCCCTTTTTGATTTTTGATTAACGCTACAACAATTGTGTGTTGCTTTGTTTCCATGCTCAGACGTTCTAAATTAATTTATTGGGGCGATTTTGTTCTTTCATCGGCGGGAAAATTACCGTCTCTCTTACGGATTTATCCATAAGTACGGCAAAGAGTCTTTCACTTATTCCAAACCCGGCTGCCGGAGGCATACCGTATTCCATTGCTTCCATATAATCTTCATCTAACATTTGGGCTTCGGTGTCACCGTCTTGGCGCAGTTTCATCTGGTCATCAAAACGGCTACGTTGGTCAACTGGATCATTTAATTCACCAAAGCCTTTGCCGAGTTCACTGCCACAGGCAAGAATTTGCATTCTCTGTACCGCATTGGGGTTTTTTGGGTCCCGTTTAGCCAGTGGTTCAAGTTCTAGGGGTTGGTTAATTAAAAAAGACGGTTGCGTTGCCACTTCCGGCAAAATGCGAATGGTTTTTTTAAAGATTAAATCAGTAACCCTGCCTTTACCGGCAAAGGGTTCATATTTAATGTGATTTTTATCAGCGTAGGTTTTAAGTTCCTTTTCGTCCGCGCTGTTTAAATCTATGCCGGTATGTTTTTTAAACAATTCAAAATAATCCACTCTCGGCCAGGTTCCGCCCCAGTTAATTTCTGTTCCTTGAAATGTGATTTTTAGCGTACCAAAAGTTTCCTGAATAATATGTTGGTACATTTCCTGAACCATGTCCATGAGTTTTTCAAAGTCACCGTATGCCCAGTAAAATTCCATTTGGGTGTAGTCCTGTAAATGTTCCGGAGAAATACCCTCGTTGCGAAAAATTCTGCCGATTTCAAAAACTTTTTCGTAGCCCGCAACCAGCATCTTTTTTAAAGGAAGTTCTAAGCTTATCCGCAAGTAAAAATTGCGGTCCAGCGCGTTGTGATGCGTAATAAATGGCTCCGCCTCGGCTCCGCCCGGAACCGCCTCAAGTACGGGCATTTCAAGCTCCAGAAAGCCTTTTTTTACCAGGAACGAACGCATTGCAGACCAAAAAAGGTTCTTTTTTATAAAGATGTCCTTGACCGCTGGGTCCATTAAAATATCCAAATAACGTTTGCGTAATTTTATTTCCTCATCTTCTAAGCCATAGTGTTCGGAAGGTAAAGGCCTTAAGCTTTTAGCTAATAGCTTGTAGCTTGTAGCTTGTAGGGTTTTTTCTTCGGTTTTGGTTTTAAAGAGTGTCCCGGAAACTTCAATAAAATCGCCAATGTCAAAATTTTTCAGAAAAAATTTAAAATTATCCGCACCCACATTATCGGCTTTAAACAAAACCTGGATTTTACCCGAGCCGTCTTCAATATGCGAAAAAATTAATTTACCCATATCTCGGAAGCTACGAATTCTCCCAACTAAAGTAATTTCTTGGGAGTTTAGTTCGTCGTAACCATCCAAAACTTGCTGACTGGTGTGGGTCCGCGAAGAAACAGAAGGGTACGGGTCTATCCCGGCCTGTTTAATGGTTTCTAGTTTTTGCCTTCTTATGGCAATAATGTCTTCAAGTCGTTCGCTCATAAAATTATTCTAATATTCTTATTTTTTTAAATCCGCTCACTTTATTTAATTGCCCATCAAGCCTCGCTTCATAGTAAAATTCGATTTCATCGGTTGTGCCTTTGGGATAGGGCGGAATTGTGAAACGGAAAAGTTTTTTTGGCCGAGTGGCCAAAATTTTCAAATTGCAGTCAAAATGCCATTTGGCAACAGTCCCATATAGCAGCCTTTAATCGGCCCGCCTGATCCTAAAACCGAAAAATCCACCTTTATTATGGGGTTCGCCAGCTTTTACTGAATCGGGAACAAATTGATCACTTCCACCACCTCCGGCCAATCTACAGCCAGATGCAATCAAACATAAGGACAAAAAAACTATGTTTTTTTTAATACCTAGCAATTTAATTGAACAGTTTACATACCTAATTATAACAAAAACCGCTCTTTTGAGCAAAAGAGCGGTTAAATATTTGTAAAATTATTCGATAGAGGTTATTTCATATTCTATTTCCCCTGCCGGGGTGGTAACAATAAATTTATTATTTGCTTTTTTCCCTAACAAAGCTTTACCTACCAAGGACTCATTGGAAATTTTGCCTTCCTTGGGGTTGGCTTCGTTGGAACCGACAATTAAATACTTTTTTTCATTACCGGAAACTTTAACCGTAACAGTAGAACCAATGGTTACAGTGGTGCCGTGAGTGTTTTGGGTAATTATTTCGGCATTCTTGATAATGTCTTCAATTTCCGAAATCCTGCCTTCAATAAAGCTCTGCTCTTCTCGAGCTTGGGCATAGTCGGCATTTTCACTTAAATCTCCGTGAGCAGCCGCTTCACTAATGCGCTCAATGACTTCTTTTCTTTTGTCGGTAACAAGGGCCTTAAGTTCATCCTGGAGTTTTTGCAAACCCACAGTCGTAATCAGGTATTTTTTGGACATCAGGTTATATTTAAGATTTATGATTTAGATATGCAGACTGGGTATATGTTACTTGAAATTTGTTGATGTGTCAATCAGTATTAGCTTTATATTGTACGAAATGAGATTGGTTTACTCATAAGTAAAAAGATACCGAATAAAATTGCAAATAACGATAGAATAATAGCGGTTATTTTACGTGATTTGATGCCTAAAAATAGAGAATAAAATCCTGCCAAAATTGTAATTCAGGAAAATGGCTCAAGTGGAACCGGATTAAAGCCCAAATTATACAAATCATATCCAATTAAAATAAGGCCAATAACAAAAGCAATTATTGAACCAGCCAAGGCTTTTTGTTTCTTTGCAATTATATTTTGATTTAGTGATTCCATGAGATTATTTGTAAAAAGTTTAGATATCCAAATTTTTAACCGCTTTGGCGTGGGTGGTGATGAAGCGTTTGCGCGGAGCGACTTCATCGCCCATAAGGGTTTCAAAAATTTCAGAAACTTTTTCGGCATCTTTAATATTTACCTGAAGCATAACTCTGGCGGTGGGGTCCATAGTGGTTTCCCATAATTGCCCCGGGTTCATTTCTCCCAAACCTTTGTAACGTTGAATGGAATATTTTACGCCGTCAATTGCGCCTCCGGTGGTTTCTTCTACAGTTGAAACTTCTTCGTCTATTTCTTCTATGGCACCTTGCTTGTCGTTTTTCTCTTTTCTCTTTTCTCTTTTCTCTTTTTGATTTGCTTTAACTTGAGCCACTAGTTCTTTAAGCACTTTGTCTCTTTCATCATCTGAAAAAGCGTACAGTGCATTTTTTCCGACCTTAACCTGAAATAATGGCGGTTGAGCAATGTACAAATGGCCGTTGCGAATCATATCCGGGAAGTAGCGGTAAAAAAGTGTAAGTAGTAGAGTGCGAATGTGCGCACCATCAACGTCGGCATCGGTCATAATTATAACGCGATGATACCGTAATTTGGCAATATCAAATAAATCCCCAACACCGGCACCAAAAGCAATAACTAAGTTTTTAATTTCCTGGTTGCCGAGCATTTTGTCTAAACGGGCGCGCTCCACGTTTAAAATTTTACCGCGAAGTGGCAAAATGGCCTGAAAGCGTCTATCCCTTCCCTGTTTGGCGCTACCTCCGGCTGAGTCCCCCTCTACAATGTAGAGCTCGCATTTAGCCGGGTCGGATTCACTACAGTCAGCTAATTTTCCAGGCAAGGCAAGGCCTTCCAAAACACCTTTGCGAATAACCGAATCCCTAGCGGCTCTGGCTGCGAGTCTGGCTTTGGAAGCCAAAATAACTTTTTCAATAACCTTACCAGCTTCGGCTGGGTGTTCTTCCAAATAAATTTCCAAAGCCTCACCCACCACAGATTCAACCGCGGTTCTAACCTCGGGATTGCCCAATTTAGCTTTGGTTTGACCTTCAAATTGCGGGTTGGGAAGTTTTACGGAAATAATTGCGGAAAGCCCTTCGCGCATATCTTCACCGGTCAGTTTTTCGCTTTCTTTGACATAATTATTTTTGGTAGCGTAGTTATTTATGGAGCGGGTTAGCGCGGTGCGAAAACCGGTTACGTGCATACCGCCTTCGGGGTTGTACTCGTTGTTGGCGTAAGCTAAAATTCTTTCGTCAAAATCGTCCGTGTATTGCAGCGCCACCTCAACCATTATCTCATCCACCATTTTATTTATGTAGATGGGTTGGTTTTTAACTTTTTTGTTACGATTTAATTGCTTTATATAGCTAATGACCCCGCCCTCAAAATAATATTGGTAAGTGAGGCCTTGTTTTTCGTCACTAATAATAAAGTGCAAGCCTTTGGTTAAATAGGCCTGGCTACGCAAGTGTTCCAGCACTGTTTTGTATTTAAATTCCGTAGTTTCAAAAATGCTCGCGTCCGGATAAAAAGTTATAGAAGTACCGGTTTGGTCAGGATCTTTTTTATCTACTTTGTCCACAACTTTAACCGCACCTTGGGGCTTACCGATTTTAAACTTTTGCTCGTAAACCTTACCGTCGAGCTTCACTTGAGCAACTAATAAAGTTGAAAGCGCGTTAACCACGGATACCCCCACACCATGAAGACCGCCGGATACTTTATACCCGCTTGCTTCTCCGCCAAATTTTCCTCCAGCGTGGAGAACTGTAAGTACGGTTTCCAGAGCGGATTTTTTGGTGGCTTTAACAATGCCTACCGGAATTCCACGGCCGTTGTCTACCACGGTTACTCCGCCGTCTTTTTGAATTAAAACCCCGATTTTGGTGGCATGGCCGGCCATGGCCTCGTCAACAGAGTTGTCTACAACTTCCCATATTAAATGATGTAAGCCGGTTTCGGACGTAGACCCAATATACATTCCCGGACGTTTACGCACGGGCTCTAAACCTTCTAAAACTGTAATATTATCGGCTGTATAACTGTTAGCTTTCTTTGCCTTATCTTCTTTTTTGGTCATAAAATTTTAATGCAGTTTAATGTAGTTTAGGATATCATCTTTTAATGCTTGAAAAATAAGGTCATCATTTTTTTGAACTAAAGCACTTACATTTCTTTTAAAGTTGTCTGGATCCCATGCTTTTAATTCTTCTAAATAAAATTTAATTTGTTGCCAAATGGCATCCGAGCCCGCATACGCTAAACTATTTTTTTCATATTTGTTTAAGTCAGAGCGTCCTTGGAAAAATTCAGACGGCAATATTGAAGATTGAGACAGGAGCATATCTAAACTGTTGTATGTGCTTTTTATAATAAACGGCAAATTTGGTTCGGCTATCTCAGGCATATATTTTAAAAAGATGACGCAATGGCAATCTTAATTTCTATTTAATATTACTTAAATTATAACAAAATTTCGTAAATCTTACCAGCTAAAAATAAAACAAAAACTACTTTAAATAAGGTAGTTTTTGATGATAAAAGTTATCAACAATTTTCTCGTTATCCCTAAGTAATTTTATCTGAATATGAGATTGTTTCGTCGTCAAAGATAGAGCCCTTTAACTCTTCGCAATGACACAAAACACTACCTTAATTCTGCATTATAAATTTCTTTTGTCTGTTCGTAAAGCTTGTTATGAATAGCATCAACCTCTTCGCTTTTTAGAGTTCTGTCCGCGCTTCGGTAAACAATGTGGTAGGTATAGCTTATGCGGTCAGACCCGAACTTGGCTTCGTTTTCGTATTTATCCATAAGTTCCACTTCTTCCACCAAGTCTCCGCCTAATTCCCTAATTAAATCAAAATAGTCGTTTGGGACAAAACTTTTGCTAACAATAAATGAAATATCTCTGGGGACTGGTGGAAATTTACTTACGTCCATATATTTTTGGCCCAAATGAAGTTGTTTGACTATGCGAGGGTCCTCGGACCAAAGCAAACGAATATCCGGCAGTTCCATACTGGAAATTGCCAAGCGCTCTAAGCCAAAACCAAAAGCCCAGCCCGTATAATTTTTTGAATCAACGCCGAGCTTCTCAAGTACGCTGCCTTTTACTACCCCGCAACCCACAACTTCAACCCAACTGCCGTTAATATCTATTTCCATTTCCAAAGAAGGATCTGTGTAAGGAAAAGTGTCTTTGTTCAAACGGTATTTCACGCTGGGACCGAATACGGCTTTGGCAATTGATCCCAAAGCTTCTTCCAAATCTGTCTGGGTCATGATTTTTTCCGTTTTGGGAACCAAATACCAGCCGTCAATTTGATGAAATACGTTCATATGCTTGCGGTCAATTTCATCTTTGCGGTAGACTTTCCCAAAACTAAAAGAACCCACAGCTTTGCTTTCCGCAATGCGTTTTTTAACACCGGGATCGTTTAAAAAATAGTACCACATAACCGTGGTGTGGGTTCGCAAGATATTTTCATTGTCTATGTAGTATGTGTCAGATTTGCTTCTGGCCGGGTGGTCAGCCGGGAAATCAAACAAATCAAAACATATGCTTGCGGGGACAATCTCCGGAGTTTGGATAATATCCAAATCTTTAAAATAATCGCTTTGTAAAATTCTTTTTACAATTTCCGCAATCGGGTTACCTTCCGTGCGGGACAAGTCGGGCATACTTAAATAGCGCCTAATTCTTTTGGCTTCAAAGTCGGTTCGCTTTTCCATTTCAACTTTTAAGCGTTTTTCTTCGTCGGTAGCAATTATAATTTCATCTCTCATAAAAACTAATTAAATGATGAATGTTAATATATTTAGGACTTAGGCTTTTGAGCTAATTTCGAGGCATTTTGCGAGGATTTTACGAGACGTACTTTAGGTAGGGCGAGTAAAACCACAGCAAAATAACGAAGAAATTAGCCAAAGCTGCTTTGAGACTCTGGCTTTGCTGGGTCTTAAGCGGCAAGAGCGTAAGTCCTAATATTATTACAAAAAAGCCTTTTTTACAAGGCTTTAATCATATTCTCGGAAAATTCACTTCCAGGCACGGCATCGTCTTTTAGTAGCATAATCCCCTTGCCTGGCTCACTGGAAAGCCCAAGTTCAAAAGCCGCACAAATCATTCCCTGGCTTTCTATTCCGCGAATTTTGGCTTTTCCGAGCATAAAAGGCTTGTGTTCGACAGAATGGATATCTTGTATAATTTGAGCTCCCGGTAAAGCCAAAACAACCATTGCACCAACTTCAAAATTAAAAGCTCCGCAAATTATGGGCTCAACTATATTATCGCCCACGTCAACCTTAACCATCCGTAAACGATCCGCGTTGGGATGTTTTTGAATATCAACAACCTTGGCCGTTACAATAAGAGGCTGAGGAAAATAGTTTTTATTAATTTTTGATACGAAAAAGTTTTTAAAAAAGTTTAACATTATAATATATTTTTACGGAATACGGAGGCGCTTGCGGATATACGGAAGGGAACCGAACGCATTTGAGGATTCCGTGAAGTTAGTAGCTCCTGCACTCTTCCTGGTTACATAAATAACCGCTATTGCCTACGGGCGGGTTGTCCAGTACGGATTTTAGGGTAAAAGTGTTAAAGGTTTCAGATACCTGGTACAAGTAATCTTGCCCAGTTTTCGGATCTTTGGGGATAACAGTTATTATGTCCGGGACAAGAGCGGTTTTATATTTATCTACGGACGGAAAAACATATTCTTGGGTGCCGGCAATATTTTTGTTGGAATAAATTAGCAAGCTTGAGCGCAAATTTTCCAAATCATTTTTTCTTTGGTCATCAAATATTCCGGCTTGCTCATTGGTCGCGTCTTTTTGAGCATCAGCAGCGTGTTTTTTTATAATTTGATTCGCCACTTCAGAGTAAAATGACAAAGTAAAATCTTTCCCGCCGGATTCGGAAATATAAGAATAAACGTATATATCTTTGTTAACCGGATCGGTGGGGTTTGTCGCAACTCTTAAGTAGGGTTTAACCGTATTGTACATTGAAGCAAAATCATTTATTGTGGGATATTGCTTATTGTCAGCTTGGTATTTTACCAAAGCCAATTCAATATTTTTTATGGTACTTGAACGCTGAGTGTCGCGGTCTTGCTTGGCTTCAATTGAAACATCCAAACCGGTTAAGGGGCTGGTTGTTGCTTGCTTTTCGGCAGGGTTTGTTTGGGTAGCGCCGGTGCTGTCTTGAGGGGTAAAATTATAAATTGATAAAAGAGCATTTTGAAGAGTTGTTAATGTCGGCTGATGTAAGCCATTGCTTTTCATTTTTTCGGAAATTTCCGCAATTTTATTCGCGTCCATTAATTTATTAGTGGTAATATCATAGGCTCCCTTAATGAAATCCGCGTCGTTATATTTTGGGTTGTCACCGGTATGGCTTGAAGTTGGACTACTTTGAAAAATGTTGATTTCGTCGCCGTCAGAAAGCCCGTCTTGGTCTGAGTCCGGATTATTGGGGTCTGAAGTTAGCTGTTGTTCACGAAGGTTTGTTAGGCCGTCTCTATCCGGATCGGCATCATCCCCGCAAATTTTAACGTCAACGCACTCCGGAAAATATTTATCGCGCCATTCTTTAGGGGTGCTTAAATTAGCAACGGTTTGATTTTCCGGATTTTGGGTTACTTCAGATTTGATTTTAGCCGGGTCAATTAAAATATTATCAGATTTATAAGAACTGCCCCCGAGTTTATCCATAACAAAATAGGCAGCTGTCCCGACAATTAACAAAAGCCCCCCGATAATAAAGTAAAGTTTGTATTTTTGCCAATTAAAAGCGGGGGAGGCCTGTCCATTAGCGTTAACAGATGTCTCTTGCGTGCTAAATTGAGGCTCAACAATTTTGCTTGGTTCTTTTTCTTTTGGCATAACATTAAAAAAACGATATTCATCGTGCGGGGTTTCTTTTGTGGAAATTTTACCCGGGTCTTTTATAAAATTAGGATCATTCATAAAGTTTATTATATTTTTAAATTAAGGAATGCTTCCAAAAAAGCAAAGAATAAAATTAAACTTGCTTCAACCCACCAGAACATTAAACCCTTTGAAAGTAAAAAAAATGAGATAATAATTAGTAATGAAAGCAAAAATGCCTGCCTAAAACTATTACTTAAATTATTTACATACAGGCCACCGGGGAGCCATTTTCTTAAAAGTAGTCCCAATAAAGTAAAACTACCTAAAGAAAGGAGGAATAAACTCAGATAAAAAAAACTAAAAGTTGCCGGCGAAGCCGAAGATGGGACCGTGAAATTAATTATTGACGCAAGAGAAAATCCGGCTAAAAGAGTGCTGAATGCAATAATCCCTGCTTGTTGTTTTAAGTTTGAAGACATATATATTATAACACAATTTTGTTTAAATCGTTAGGCTGAGACTTATGCCTTACAAGGTAATGCCGAAATCAACCCCATGCCCCACACAAGATGATACTTAAATGACATTTATCCGATAATTACCAAGTATATATAACTATGGCTCCTATTGGCTTTCTCTGTGCTTCTGGAACGAGTCGCTGATGGTATGAGCTAAAGGCATTTAGGCGGACGATTTTGCCGTTTGGTTATTATCCTTGGGTGGTAAAATACTGACTGGCTTATTGTAAGGCAACAGATTAAACACCTCGGCGCTTGTTGGATAAGTTTGGCTATCTTTACTGTGGAGAGCGTTTAATTTCTAGTGCCTGAGATTGAAGTTTTAACCCTTACATAAAACAAAAAATCGTGGTGTTAGTACTAATTATTTGCTTAAAGAATAAAAATATGGTTTGAATATAAAATTCAATTCGTATTTTTACCCT
>JBBRWU010000007.1:0-18121 GCA_038249015.1 Candidatus Doudnaibacteriota bacterium
GGAAAGCTTAGAGCGTCTGGAGCAATTCACCAAAACCCAAGACGGCTTCCAGTTAGCGGAATTGGATTTAAAACAACGCGGCTTCGGCCAGCTCTACGGCACCGAACAGGCCGGCATAGATTATAAATATTTTGATGTTGAATACACTTCACTCATTGAACCCGCCCGTCAAGAAGCCCGAAAAATTTTAGAAAAAGATTCCGCTCTAAAAAAACACCCACTGTTAAAAGATAAAATCAAAAACCGTATAATTCACTTTGAATAATTTTTAATTTTCTATTCTTCTTTAGTGTCTAATTTTGTATGTAATTACATACAAAATTAAAAACTTTTAAATTCATTTAAAACCACACAATATTTTTGTGTGGTTTTAAAATATTCCTCTCTGGCTTCGAGTCTACGCGACTCTGTAATTACAGAGTCGCGTAGACAGGGCTTAAATAAATAGGGTTTTAAAATCTTGACAAAAGAGCGAATTTTACCACTCTCCTCCTTACCAAGGAGGATTACCGCTATTACGTAATGGTTATTTTCTTAGGTAAGCATCCCATACAGAAAGAAGCTCCGTGTGACGAAAACGGAACTCAAAAACTACAAGACGCTCCTAGAGACAAAATTGGCGGAGCTTGTAGCGATGATCCCGAAAAAAGAGGACATCGCGGTAGAAACAACACCTGACGCACTCGACGCAACTCAAAACGCAGCAGATCGAAACCTGCTGATTCGAAACATCGATCAGCTGGCAGCGGAGATGCGGGAGGTACGTGCCGCACTGAGAAGAATCGATGACGACGAGTTCGGGAAATGCCTTGATTGCAATGATGCCATCCACCCAAAACGGCTTGCCGTGGTACCCTGGGCTCGACTCTGCGTGACATGCCAGGATCGGGAGAAAAGGGCGCCCCCGACAACGCCGACACGCCGGCGCTCGAAGCACTTGCCTAAGGAGGAAACAAACCGCTATTGACTTGGTAATTATAACTGCGTCGTTAAGCAGTTCAGAAGTGTCCCTTCTGTAAGCATAATTTCCTGGGCAATTGCGGCCCTTATAACACCGAGCCTCGCTTTTCTTGGAAGCGATATTACGGTGTGGGGAACGAATCGGTTGGCTTGCAACCCTCGTTCCCTTTTTTAAATATATTTTAAAGCTTCGGTTAAAGTTTTTACCTGAACAATTTCAATTTTTCCGGACTTGGTGGAAATTTTATTTTTCGGACAAATAATTCTTTTAAAACCCAGTTTCTCGGCTTCTTTAATTCGTTTTTCCAAATTTGGAACATAGCGCACCTCGCCGGACAATCCCAACTCCCCTATTACCACAGTCTCTTTTATAACCGAATCTTTAATGCTGGATACCACGGCTAAAGCTACGGCTAAATCCGCGGCTGGTTCATCAATTTTAATTCCGCCGACAACATTTACATAAATATCCTGATTGGATAAATTCAAACCCGCGCGTTTGCTTAAAATTGCTCCCAGCAATTGTAGACGATTATTGTCAAAACCCGCAGTGGTGCGTTTAGGATAGCCGAAACTGGAAACCGAAGTCAGCGCCTGAATTTCCAACAAGAGCGCCCGACTGCCTTCCAGTACGGCGGTAATCACATTTCCGCTGGCCTCAATGCTGTCTTCGCCCAAAAATAATTGCGAAGGGTTTTTTACTTCCACCAACCCGCCACCGGCCATTTCAAAAACCCCAACTTCATTGGTGGTTCCAAAACGATTTTTTACGCATCGTAAAATTCTAAAACTGGCAAACCGCTCCCCTTCCAAATACAGCACCGTGTCCACCATATGCTCCAAAGTTTTCGGGCCCGCCAAATAACCTTCTTTGGTTACGTGCCCGATGATGATAAAAGAAATATGGCTTTGTTTAGCCAGACGCATAATTTGCTGAACCGCGGAAGTTACTTGTGCCACCCCGCCGGCCACGCCGGATGTGGTTTCCGAATACATGGTTTGAATGGAATCTATAATCACGAGCTCCGGACCCATGGCTTCAATGGCGGAAAGAACCTGATCAAGCGAGGTATCTGCCAAAACTTCCAAGCTGTGTTGTTTTTTTATGCGATCGGCACGCAGTTTAATTTGGCTTACCGACTCTTCGCCGGAAACATACAATACTTTGTTGGTAATATTCATGGACAACTGCAAAGCCAAAGTAGATTTGCCGATTCCCGGGTCACCCCCGAGCAATACCAAACTTCCCGGTACAATTCCTCCGCCCACCACTTCATCAAACTCGCTTATTCCGGTTAAAATGCGATTATGCGCCGAAAGCTCCACGCCGAATAAGTCCACGGACTTTGGAGTCAGGACAGACGAAGACCTTTTGCCCACCACGGCTTGTTGAACCAACGTATTCCACTCCCCGCATTCGGTACATTTCCCCTGCCAGCGCGGAGTTTTAGATTGACAATTTGAGCAGACAAAAATAATTTGAGACTTCATAAGTAATTTAAAATTTAAATATCAAAATAAAATGACAATGCAAAATTAAAAATTTGATTGTCATTTTATTTTAACTTTGATTTTTACATTTTGCACCTAATTAACAGCTTTTACTTGGTCAAGTCCAAATAGTACAAGCTTCCGTCTTGCGCGTTCTTAAAGAAAAGCTTATCACCAACGACATTTAAAAACAAATCTTGGCCGTCAATCTGAGCGGTTACGGAAATGGGGTACTGTTTTCTTTCCAGCGTGGAAATATCCATCCGGTAAAAAGAATCAACGGTTAAAGTGCCCTCACCTGAATTGCCGGAATTTGGCACTGCCGCGTAAATTATATTACTGTCCTTATCCCAAACAATTTTTTGGGTATTGGTAAACAAACCTAAATTTTTATTTTCTCCCGAGGAAATATTATAAACCCAAAGCTGATATTTTTGAGTAGCCGCGTCTTTTTTGGCAAATAAAAATTTCTTTCCATCCGGACTCCACAGCACGCCATAATTAAAACCACTTTTGACCATCCCTTTCCACACTTTGCCGTCTGCGCTGACTAAATTTATGGCATTATCCGCTCCGGTGTTCGCGGTTTGATAATACAATACCTGTAAGCCGTCGGGGGAAACGCTTATAACGTTATCTGTTTCCCACATATCGGTTAAATAAACCCAATTTTTACTGTCCGGATCGCTGATGTTTAAAGTTGCTTTACCGTTTTCCAGCCAAATATACATAATTTTGTCGCCCATGGGCATCCAATCCACTGCTTCAACTTGCGCGGGTAAGTCGGTATAATTGCCGGTGTTGCTGTTGTAATAACTCCAGCTATTTTTTCCGTTCGACCCGGAAAGTTCGGCAATAAAATCGTTGCCCTTAGCCGGCCACAATATTTTCTTAATTTTTTCCTTTACCGGAATTTCCAATTGCTTTTTTTGACTTAAAGTAATTCTAAGACCGTCATCCAAAAAGGAAGATTGAAATAGCCCGCCACGATTATCAAAATAAGATACGCCGCTACCGTTAAAAAAAAGCGCCGGCGAGAGAACCTGATCCTCGCTTAATTTTACAATATTGGACGAATCTTGCTCCGGCGGTGTGGTTGTTGAAATATCCGCCGGCACGATTACATCGGCCGGGGTTTGAGTTTGAGTCGTTTGTGCTGTATCGGCCGGTTTTTTAGTCGCGTACTTGGAATATACTAAAAACCCTAAGGTGCCGACAATCAGCAAAAAAAATGCCCCTAAAATTGCAATAGCTTTTTTATTCATATTTTTGTTTTAAATTTTATTCTTTAATAATTTTTATGTCTTTTACCAGCCAGCCGTTTTTTTGCCGGCCAATTTCCAATTGAAATTTTACGTTGAACTGTTTTACAACTTGCCCCTCACCGGCCACTTCACTAGCCTTACCGGAAATACTTGCGGAGAGGTCGCTGGCCGAAGGATACTGGTATTGAAAAGTTGTTGTATTTGCCGAAGTGGTTAGGCTGTATCCTGCCGGTAAAGTCTTTTCATATTCGGTAATTGAAGCCAATGCCTGCTCCTGCATACTTTGCGTCTGATAATCGCCCAAGGCTGTTAAGTTACTGTAATCTCCATAGCTATAACTATTATACAAATTAATGTAGTTTTTTACAAATTCTTTCAAACTGGCCTCATCGGACACACTTAACATATAGTCCGGTACATTGGCAGTGGTATTTACTTGAGTATTTTGATTGTTGGTAGTTTTAGGCGAGGATAAACCATTCATAATCAAAAAACCCACTAAAATAAGCACAATGAATCCGCCTAAAAAAAGTAAAATTTTATATTGTTTTAACATAAAAATATTTATTAATTGCCATTTTTACACATATTATACAAAGCCATACGGTCTGCCACCAATTGGCTTTGAACATTACTGGAACCAACATAAGTGCCAAAAGCAGAGGCGACGTCCCCATTGGCTTTGGCCAAATTAGCGCTAAACGCTTTGGCAGTTAAATCCAAACTAGTTTTACCGTCCAAAAAATCCGTAACCCCGTACCAAGTAGAATATAAATTACGGGATGGTGTATTAATATCTTGCCACGCTTTATAACCACTACCGCCTTTTGGATAAATTGTCCATTGAGTTAAACCAATCCCATAAGAACACTGCGCCCAGTTAAATTGATAATCACTGCTATAATTTTTACGCTTGTCCGGGCAATACTCCGGGTGGCCGTTTGCCGCACAATCACAACCAATCACCTGTTCCTTGCCGGAAGATTCTTTTTGCACAACCACCCGTAAAATACAGGCATCAATATTCCATTTTTGAGCCGACGAATTTATTTGGTCCGTCCATTGGGCGGTACTAGTTAAACCCCCCGGAACATTATAACTGCCCGAAAATGATCCCGAAGATCTCAAATTATTCATGGATTGCCCCAATGTACTTTTTTCAACTATTTCGCAAACCGGAGCCAATCCCGACTGCCTAATCGGATAAGTAATATAAGAAGTACAAATCGCCCAAAGCATTGTAAATATAAATATAAATATTAAAAAAACTACTGCCACAATAATCGCATTCCAAGCCGCTATTTGGGACTTAATGCTTAGACTAAATTTAATATGAAAATCTTTTACATTTGCAACTCTAAATTTTTTCGGTAAAGGCACTTTACTAAGAGCGCGTTTTATAGCCCAGTCTTTTAACAACCACAAAATATCTCCGGCAACCGCTCCAAATAAAATAGATAATCCAAAAGTCGGCAAAGCCGATGCCCAAATAACTGTTGCTAAACTTTGTAAAAAAGTATTTACTGTAGCATTTGCTAGTTTTTCCGCCTCAGCTAACTCCGCAGTGCTCAGTGATGCTGGGGCTGTAGGTTTTTGAACCATTGACGGCGGGGATTTGCCGGCACCACCATCGCTCTGGTCACCGGCCTCTGGCTCACTTTCAGAAGGCTCCTGTTCTCCGGTTTCTTCTTCATTTTCACCCTGTTTCTTTTTTTCTTGCGCAGATGAGTCGGGTTGAGAAGCGTTTTCCGGATTTTGAGAATCCGCAGCCCCGCCTGCCCCTTCTCCGTCCTGCCCAGCTGGCTTTCCCAAGGGGCTACCTAACGGCTTTTCTTCCTGTTTTTCAGAACTTTCACCGGCAGATTTATTTTGCCCCGCATCTTTTTCTTTATCTTTTTCTCCGGAAGATTTTTTTGGCGCATTACCCAAAACATTCGGAGCTAAGCCCGGCACTTTTTGAGTGGCAGATGCTTTTCCGATTTTGGACCCCAAACGTCCACCGAGTGCCGCCTCGTTTGCTTTAAACTTATCTAACGTGCCGCTTAAGCCCCCCAGTGGTTGCCCTAATGTTCCGCCGGACGCACTAAACCCGCCACCGAATCCGGCTGTGGAGGTAGGGGCTTTTTTTTGAGTCTGTGGGACAGATTTTTTCTCTGTAGCGGGTTCTGATTCTGTTTTTGGCTCAGGACTTTGTTCAACTCCATCTACTTTGCCTTTACCTGGTAGAGGTTTTTTATTTTCAGCAGACTTTGGCGGACTTTGCTGAGGCTTAATTTCCTGCTTTATTGTTTGCTTAACTCCGGAAGGACTTTCAACTTTTGGAGTACCGCTTTCTGGGACTTGAACTTGTGGCTTTTCTTGAATATTTATTTTATCTTCACCCAAAATTTCACTTTGCGCTTTTGCTTCGGTTTTTTCTTCAGCGGTAACTTTAGTTTTTTCGGAAACTTCTTCCTGAGAAGAAGCCTGTTGACTTTGGGACGCACTCGCCTGACTTTGCGTTTTTTGAGTCCCGGAAACAGTTCCGCCCGTTTGCGACTGCTGCGATCCGGCTGTGGTTGCATCTTTAGATACTTCCGCCGTACCTGACGCAACGCCCGCTGTTGAAATTCCGCCTCCCGAAACTGTCCCGCCGGTTTCTACTTGCTGTGACGCAGAGGCGGTACCACCCGCGGAAACTGTTTGCCTCGCAGTAGATGTTCCCGATGCCGAAACTTTTTGTGTTACTTCAGAGGTTCCGCCTCCCGAAACCGTTCCGCCTGCTGAAACAGTTTGAGAACCTCCCCCAACTGTTTGCTGGGATTTTATAGTTGTTTTTGTGGTTCCACCTGTTTGTACTTGTTGTGGTATATTAGCAGTTCCGCCACCGAAAACTGTTTGAGTAACCCCTGCGGTACCGGATGCCGAAACCGTTTGCGTTGTGGTTGCAGTACCGCCGGAAGAAATGGTTTTTGCTCCAACTAAAGATTGCTCTACTGTCCCGCCTTGACTTATAACCTGTTCACCCACCGAGGAAACTTTTGTGGTTAATCCGCCTTCAGCCGATTCCGCCCCTTCTTCAACAACCATACCTTCGTCAAAACCAAAATCTTCACTTACCCCGCCTCCGCTTTCATCTTCTCCTCCGGTCTGATCAACAATTTTAGCACCGACTGATGAAGCTTGGGCCGTTCCTGCTAAACCTGTTGCCTTAGCCCCACCTTTCAGACCCTGCGCAAAAGCTTCAGGCACTCCGCCGATTACTTGATTTAAAATTTCGGTTAACCCTTCGCGTTCAACGCTTCCGGTTTTTTGCCTCACTTCTTCATCTGCTTTGGCTTTTGCTATTTGTTCCTGTTTCTTTTCCTCGTCAGATTTATCTCCATATTTAAATTTTTGTTTTAAATAACGATTATTTTGAGAATTATTTATATCAACAAATTCCAGTTCAATTTGTTGTCCTTCTTTATAGAGATCTTTTATTTCCTGATTGACTTCAAATCTTATAATTCTACCGTCATGGGTGCGTTCAATCGCCTTTTGGATATAAACGCCGCCGGCAATATTTAAAATAATCTGGTTAAAAAGCCCTAACCCACTCCCGGAAATTTCCACTTTGGATCCTTCGCGAATTTTCCAGCCAAAAGTTCTTTTAATTCCCCCGTTAATCCCAATATCATAAATAATATGTTGAGTTCCGCCAATTTCAAAAGGCTCGCGGATTTTAATTACTTGTAAATCCGGTTTATTATTTTGATCACTATCATCGGAACTCTCTAAACCAGCTTCTTGAAGTTCCTGGTCTTGGTTTATAACATCTTGGGCCATACAATTAAAAAGTAGCTAGTATATAGCAGATGGCATTTAGGATTTTTCCTATTTTCTAACTGCTCCCTGCTTTATGCTAACTACTATATTATAGTGGTGGTGTTCTAAACACAACCATTTCGAGGCAGTAGCATCCGAGAGAGAAATCTGTTAATCATTGTGTAAACAAGCACAAAGAGATCCCTCAGATGCATTCGGGATGGAAAACAAAGAGTTAATTTTAGAATACCACCACTATACTTTATACTATATTCTAGTTTAGCTTCTCCTGACTTTCCTGAATTTCCAACAATTGTTTCGGGTCGGTAGTAATAATTTGGTCTTCCACATATGAAGCGTAAATTTTAATTGCCGCGTGTTTTAAGCCCGCAAAGAAAATCCCTTCCCCGACTTCACTTTCCAGTAGCAAGTATTTTTCCCCTTCGGTTAAAAAGAAAGTTTCGGCAATTACGTTAATAGCGGCCGGACTTTGTTTTAAGAGTATTTGAATGGACGAGTTGGTTACAATCGGCTTGCCGTAAGGGGAAGATAAAAAGTCGGCAACGTCTTGCGTAATGGTAGTAAGGCCTAAATAATATTTACGGGCACGTTTGGCAATGCCGAAGAGAAAACGCGCGCTGTCTTCGTGTTGCATTAAAATCCAGGCTTCATCTACGGCCAAAATGCGCTTTTTAAGTTCCGAGCGGACAATATTCCAAATAAAATTCAAAATTATATACATAGCAATCGGCCGGAGCGATTCTTCCAAATCACGAATGGAAAATACCACTAATTGGTTATTTAAGACCACATTGGTTTGCTGGTTTAGCAGTCCGCCAAAAGTTCCTTGGGTATATTTTTCAAGGCGCTGAGCCAGACCTTCGGCACCCACCATGCCGTTTAAAATTTCCACCAAATCATTCATAGTCGGATATTCCACACCGCGGAAATCCGCCATGTTCGTGGTAATATCTTTTTTGGCGTAAGTCTGCCAAATGGCCTTGTCCATTAAAGCTTCTTCGGTCGGGTTTAATTTGCCGATCATTAAACTAAACAGCCCCAACAAATTTATCACCGCGCTTCTAAGCACGTCGTTATTGTCTTCGCCTTCAATAGCCGCCGGTAAATCAAACGGATTAATTCGGGACTCGGAATTTAATGACACGTTTAAATAAGTCCCGCCCACGGCCTGAGCCAAATGCTGATATTCATTTTCCGGGTCAACTATAATCACTTCCGTACCAATCATTAAACTACGCAAAACTTCCAATTTTACCGCGTAAGATTTACCCGCCCCGGACTTGGCGAAAACCACGGCATTAGCATTTTCCATGGCAAAACGGTCAAATAAAATTAAACTGTTATTGTGCCGATTTATCCCGTACAAAATTCCGTCGTTGGAAGTAAGGTCGGAAGACACAAAAGGAAAACAGGAAGACAACGGACCGGTATTCATATTGCAAGCCACGTCCAACTCGTCAGTTCCCAAAGGCAAGGTGGAATTTAGGCCATTTTGGGTTTGCATTAGTGCCCGTTTGGTTACAATCAGTTTGGAGCCCAGCGCACTTTCCAAAGTGGAAGAAAATTTATCAAGCTCCTTTAAATCACCGGCATAAATAGTGAAATACAGGGCGAACCGAAAATACTTTTCCGTACCCTGCATTAAATTGTCGCGCAGACTTTCTACGTCTTTGTAAGCCGTTTCCAGCATCGGGTCGCGTACCATACCTTTTTCCTGGTTAATGGACATTTGCGAACCGATTTCCCCGACTTTAGATTTTAACTTTTTTAAAATATCCGCCGAATCTATGGGGTAAATAAACATAGATAAATCCAAAGCCCCTTCGGCCTGGATAATAAACGACAGCCAGTTGGTAGACAAAAACCGCGGATAAGCCAGCACAAAAAAACTTCGGCCAAATTTGCCGTTTAGTTCAAAATGCGAACTTTCAAACTTTAAACTGGAAGGAGCAATTAAATCTCTTAAGGTTGTTAAGCCTTCCCGGTAAGTATTTTCCAGCGCGCTTAAACTGGAGCTTAAACTATGCTCCGTTTCTTTTTCTTTCAGTTCCTGTTTTTTCTCTTCCAGTTCCTGTTCGTTGATTTTTCCAAAAATGGACATCGAAATTATATAAAAATTAAAAAATCAAAGTTTAAAATACAATGTAAAACTAAAAATTATTTCTTATTTTTTAAGGTTAATATACTGGAAGCAATAATGTTACATATTTCAATTAACTCTTTTAACAGCCAATCAAGTTCAGACTTATTGCCTTTGGACAAATCTCTTAATAAAGTTAACCAGACTTTAGATTCGTTACCGGACTTAAGCGAATGGGTAAAATAATTAATAAAATCTTTTCTTGATGAGGCTGAATGTGCTTCTACATAATTTGCCAGTATACTTGTTCCACTGCGGAGCAACTGCCTACCCATAACTTCCCCAACCATTCCTCTTGGTAAAGTATCTAAAAATTTAATCAATCTCAACACCCAGTTATATAATCTTTGTTTGAATTCCTTTTTAAATTTTTCATTATTACTTTCCATTTTGATTTTTAAACTTTAAATTTGAACAATTCACTTCTCTTGTCTACCCTGCACAAAAAAACAACTAACTTGATAAATTAATATCCTTCATTTGTGTCGGATCTATAATCGGCGCGGCTTCAAAATTATACGAATTATAATACAGCTGAATTATCTCTTCGGTTTTTAGTCTCATCCCGCGAATCCCAACCCCGGATAAGTTAGACATAACCGCGGAAACTCTGATGTCTATTTTTTCTTTGGCCTTTTCAAAATTTTCCATTTTTTCTTCTATTTGTTTGGCTTTACCTCCGCCAAATAAACTGCCAAAAAGCCCTTGCGCCGCAGGAAATATACTTTCTCCAAGCGGAACAATCACATAAAAATTCTTGTTCATTATACTGGCGTTTTCAATTAGCCGACTAATAAATTCCGTATACTCGGCGGTCTGCACGCGCAACAACTCATTGGTTTGTTTTTCGGCCAGCCGTTTTAATTTTTCCAAATACCCGCCAATTTCCATTTTACGGCTCTGCATTAAAATTTGTACGGGAAAATCCAAAGAATTCAAAAACCTTTGGAAGTTAAAAATTATAGAATTTTGCTCGTCTTGGCTTTTTAAGTCAAAATTTGTGCTGGACACGGCAACAATTGCGCGTAATCCGCCGTCATCCAAAACCACGCAATCATTCTTGATTTCGGATATTTTTAAAAAACTCTGGGTCGACTTCCCTATTTGCGCTTTTTTGTTTTGCATTTCCAATTTCATTGGTATAATTTCAAGTTATCATTTTCCATATTGATTTTTAAACTTTAAACTTACGCTATCCATACTTCATACTACGTATCTCATAATTCGCTTTTCCTGTCCCTGATCATCTCTTCCTCTTTTCCTTGAGTTTCTCTAAGTAGCTGTTGGACTTTGCGCAAATTTTCTTTGGTGTCTGCAGGGGTTACCACCGGACCAGTTGCTTCTTTAACGGGCTCTGTTTGCGATTTTTGATTATTGATCTCTTTTTGCGTTCTTGCTTGTTTATGAAAGACCAAAACCTTAGGGCTCATAAACAAATTAATAAAATATCCGATACTATTATATATCGGCCGGCCGTTAATTTTGGCAAAGGCCAAGACAATTGCCGGCAATCCGAACAAAACAAAAAGGAATATAACCACTAAAATGCTTTTAGTTGCGGAGTAACCTAAAAAAATCACCACCCCGGCTCCAAAAACAATACCAAATTGCTTTAAAGTCAGCGAGCCGATAATTCGGTCTTCAACATCGGTAAATTGTGGGACTGGAAATTGCATACTTAAATTATAGCATATAGTTGAGGACTACCCACTCGCTATCTGCCTAAGCAAATCCGTAAATTTCTCAAAATCCTCTCTATTTAAGAATTTATCAACCGATTGATTAGAATCAAAAGTTTCAAAAGTCTGTTGTCTATTCATTAATTCTGTTCCGGTTTTAATGTAGGCTTCATACAACGGACTTTTTTCCAAACTAAAAATCACATCATAATAACCAAACTTTTCCACTAACTGCCGTATAACTATGACAAAATTTTCTAACGAGGTGTTTTGAAAACTTGTTGCGGTTATTGCGGTTAAATCTTTCGGCAAATGCAGCTCTACCGGTTTTTCTGTTAAGACTTTTGAACGAACCGTCTCATTTACAACTGGAGGTTGATTCATCCGCTGTTTTATTGTAGCTAAGGTAGCTTGCCTTACTTGTTCAGAGGTTTCCTGAATTTTTATGCTTGGCACTTGGCCGGCCTCGGGCCTAATTGGCGGAGCAACTTGTGGCAGAAGTGTTGTCTTTGGTAAAAAATTGGGCTGAGAAAGGGGCTTTGGCACCGCAGGTGGAAGCTTTGCCGTCATTAGCGCAGGCTTTTTAAAGTCAGAACTAATAATCATGCCGCCACCCAAAGCCTCGTCTTGCTTAGAAAAGGTTACCGGCCCGTTTATTGTTACCTGGCTAGCCGTAATTACGGTCGGCTTTTCTTTTAACGGAAAACTTACCATCGGCTTTTCCGGAAGTACTGCCGGTTTTGAGCTTTCGGTATGCGCCGGCAAACTTAACTCATTTTTTGGTATTCCCGCAGGCAACTCTTTTTCCGCAAACATTGCTTTAAGCTTATCGCCAAAACTTTGTCTAGCCTTAACAGTTTTACTACTTACGCCCACCGGAAAAACCGGCTCTTTACTTACCGGAGCACTGGTTTGCGTACCCATGGTCTTTTGCGACAACTTTAAAGCGCTCATCTGCCCGTCAATATTTTTGGGCAGGTTCATTATGTGGCTTAATTGGGGTAAGCGCGGCCTATTAGGCTGTGGTGATAGGCTTTGGGTTGGAGGGCTAAACTTTAAACTTTCCGGCTGTTTATTGTCTACTATATGTTCTGTTCCGCTTACAGACTTTTGCTGATTGCTGTCCGCTGATTGCTGTCCGCTGTTTAAAATCTTTTCCAATTCTCCCAGCTGTTTGTCATTCATCAATTCCAAAAGCGACAGCCATTCCGCCCGCTCGCTCTCGATTAAAATCCGAGATGTTTTTATTAAACCTTTTATTTTTTCAGTTTGTTGCTGGTTCATTCTTGCTTATGAGTAGGGTTAACTTGACAAAACTTTTTAATATGTTATTCTACTAATGTCTAACGATAGAAAGTCCCTTTTAAGGTTTCGTCCTTAGGAGGTCCTTTTTTTATATTCCAACTTATTTCTTAAATCGCTTATCATAGCGATTTTTTTCTTTGCCATGCGCCTTAACAAAGATGAACAATTTTTATCTGAAGGTGATAACACCAGGGAAAGTTTGTTTTTTGCTTCTAAGTATTTAACCAAACAATAAAAATCTCCATCACCTGTTATTATGACAGCTTGTGAGTACTCCTGTAAATCTATCATTGCCTGTAAAACCAATTCAGCATCACAATTTCCTTTTATTTTATGACTCAAATCAATTAATACCGGTTTAAAAATTAACACAAACCCGCAACTTTGAAGCTTGTTGTATAATTGTTGATTCTCTTCCACAAACCCTAAAAAAATATAGGCTTTAACCACTCCGTATTTTTCTGCTAAATATTTCCTAAATCGCAAATAATCAATATGCCAGCCCAAACTTTTAATGGCAAAATATAGATTATGAAAATCTATAAAAGCATAATTATTTAGTTTTTCTTTTCCAATATTCATAATTCTAACTTCCTAATTCCAAAAAATTTATTTCTCCGATATCCTTAAGCTAATTTTGAACTTGACATCAAATTAATCCTCTGATAATATTTTTATATAGGCTTTCGGCCGTAGATTGCACATTGAGTTGCAACTACACTTGCGGAAAGTCTTTTTTATTTAGGGAAAACTGACATTAAAAACTTTTGATCGTTTTTTGTATTCTCTTTAATTTGAACAAAAAATAACTCTTTGTCCTTGGTCGCCCCTGCAAATCGATAAAAAAGTTCTTGGGTCTTATAAGGATTATGTTGTATTTCAGGTTCGGTTTGGCTATTTTTTATTAGATCCAGGGCACACTGATAATATTTTAGCCTCCGAACTCTGTCAGAAGAACTTTTTTGATGTAAATGTTCCCAAAAATAATCAAGAAAAATCTTACTTTTATTAAAATGCAGGCAACGTATAAACGGTCGGCGCTTTGTTTTTCTTTTAATATCCTTGAATACTTTAAGCGCCTTTGGATAAACGTCTTTGTAATCAGTTCCGCTGAATGCATTAAATTTTGACTGAAAAATCTTCATGTTAACTTTTGTTTTTCTTTTCCAATATTCATAATTCTTACTTCATAATTCCGAAAAATCTATATTTGACAAGCATCCTTTAACCATTTATTATATATATAGCACTTGTGGGAGCTTTGGTTCCCTCGCGGCCAATTCAAGAAGCCGCAGACAGGTGCTTTTTTATTTGTCTAATCTTCCTCGGGATTTCCTGTATACAATATCCTTTTATGTTCAGAATTCATATCTCCTCTCCTAAATTCCTAATTCTGAAAAAATTACTTTTATAATTTTTTCTTTAGGTCTTCCAATTTCTTGTCTATATCTACAGCAGGTTTTTTGTATTCGGTCGGCGGGTTATTATTCCAAATTTTTAGTCCCGGCAGGCCCGTGTCTCCCGACATCATTTTATACTTTGAAGCCTCATTCACCGGCCTTACAGCTGGTTTTGCCGGCATTACCGGAGGAGGCGGACTCTCTATTTTAAAGACTTCTTTTGGCTTCTGAAATACCGGAGCGCTAACAGTTTGAATATCCCTAACTTCCATAAGTGGCTTAGCCGTTGCGGGTTTTGGAATGACGGGCTCCACCAATGGCACATGCGTTTGTACCGACTGAACACTTTGAAAAACTTCTTTCGGTATCTCAAACTTTTGCCTACTTATATATTGTGATTCTTGAATTGATGATTTAGAATCCACATAAACTAAAGGGCTTATCAACCAATTATAAAGCTCCAAGAGTGAATTCAGAATTTTGCGCTCTGAGTGACTTAAATATTTAACATTAGTGTCTTTATTCAAAAAATTTATTACCTCAAAAGCAGAGGGTTTCAGGTTTGTTGCTTTTTGATTGATTGAATACTGATACTGTTTTAGCCAGTTACTTACAGTTGGTTGAAAATCATCTTTCTGGAATTTTGCCACACCTTCTCCTAAAATTATTTGACTACTAGCTAACGCATTAATATAGCCTTTGGTTATCTCGATAACCAAAGATGGTGTCTCAAAAACATCAATATATCTGAAAACCGCTTCCTTAAAATCTAAATCGTTACTCAAAATGTCTACAATATTGGTTTTGAATAAATTAATCCTTTCTCTGGTATCTAAACATTCAAAACCAAAAAGCTTTAATCTTAATACCCAAAACTTTAAAATCTTGTACTTAACATTACTGTCTAAATTATTTGAAGCATTTTGTCCCAAAGCCTTTTCTAAAATATTCGCAAAATTAGCAGCCCCTTCATGGTCGATACTTTCGATAAAATAAAAACTTGTATACTTTATATTCTCAAAAATCTCCGTCTGAAAAATTTCAGAAGGATCAACACTCGTCAGTCTTTTTAAATTAATATCGGTCATACTTTTGCGTATTATACAAAAACTTTTTGAAGAAACAAATTTATATCAAATTTTTCGGTTAACTTAGTTATTGCCAAATCAGTTTCTATGCTTATTAACTGTTTGCTAATTTCTTCATAAAAAATTTTAAAAGCCAGGTCCGGATCTTTAATATTTTGACTCAGAGTTTTTTCTAGCCCCGTTTGCAACCCTTCATATAACACCGAAACTACCCGACCAACTTCCTGAGGTGCCAACCTCATTGTTAAATAAGCCAGGTCCGGCATAGAAACTATTATTTCTTTAATATCCAAGTCTTGTAAATTCATATAACGGATCTCCTTATGCAAAAAACTAAGCTCCAAGGCGCAATAATTTACTCTGCGATGCTTTGGATACACCCTCCACAACCCGGAAGTTGCATATTTTTTAGATTAAATTAACTTATAATAATCCATACTGCTAAATTCGTAATTCTTAACTTATTGGTCATCCAAGGTGATCAACTACCCCCCCCTCTACCACCTCCATCGCTACTTCCGCCCGAATTAGTACCCCCTCCGGAAGCCGAAGTGTCCTTTTTGTCATCCCTTGGAGCTTTCCCATCCCATTTTTTATCAACTACTGTTGTAGTAGTAATTGTTTTTAAAGTTAGGTCTGCTGTTTTTAACTGCGTTGTGCCGTCATTATTTTTAACTCTGATTTGAAACCTAGGATGAGCGGCCAAAAAGTTTTTAACTTCAACTCCTGTACTTCCTTGTTTTGTAGCTCTTAAATACAAAGCACCAACAGCTTCTGGAGAAATATCAATCATGTTTGCAATTCTTATTCCTGATGCCTCATCAATTTCAATAACCTTATTTGCCTTTTCCTCAACCACGGTAGAATATTTCACCTCACCAGTGCCTGATATAGCCTGATGAGCAGTTCTCTCTTGCATAAAAGGCGGATTTTCCACAGCTGCAACAGCAAAAACACGAAAAGTTTCCTTATCAATTGAACCATCATCGCTCAGATTCATAAAAGAATGGTGTGCTGCGCCCGCTTGCGGTCTGGATTGCATCTTTGCCATTTCGTCTCTAGCAAAGTCACTGCCACTGTTACCTTTTCGCCACTCCCACTTGCCTACTTTATAATTGAACCAAACATCTTTAAGATATTCAAAGTGACCGGTCTTCTTCCCCTCTTCTTCCCCTTCTTCAGTAATTAAACGCATAGAAGCAACATCCATATGTCCGTTTGGTAAAGTAAACATTGCTTCATACATCGCTCTTCTGTTATTGTCGTTATATTTCAACGTTTTCTTTTCTTCAAAAATTACAGATCCATCAGCGTTCTTCATTTCATTTCCATGCTCGTCCAATTTTGGAACTTTTCTAACATACCAATCTTCCTGCCAACCATCTTCTTCGGTACCTTTTATTTTAAAGTTTTTTCCGTGTCTCATTTTTTCTGCCAATGCTTTGCCGGCTTTTGTGTCTAAATCTGTTCCATCTTGCACAAGATCATCAATAAAGCCTTTGGCCATTGCGACTTTAACAATGGCTCTTTTTGCAGACAAACCTTGGTCGTCATTTTTCATTTGGGCAACCTCTCTTGCTGTTTGAACAACCAATTCACGAGACATGTTCATATAACCTTTTGCCCATTTGTCTTCTTCTTCTTTTTCATGAGCCAATACTCTTGGAATAACCTTTTTTCCACCTGTTAACCTTTGTTCGGCAACTTCTAAACCCGCGGCTTCGGCTTTTGATTGAGCAGCATGGGACAACTCTTCTGAATGCTTTTGCCATCCTTTGATAAATGCTTTTGGATTTGCGATCGCAAAAAGCGCGCTACGACCCACTCCAACTTTCAAATCATGACCTCTAATCTTATTTGCTGTAATTTCGTTCCATTTTCTTCCAACATATCCGCCGCCGCGTTTCCCCAACCACCCCGCTCCCACAAAAGGTGCAAAAATTCCTTTTTGTGCGATGCTGGTTATACCGCTGGCGCCGTAAATTCCTGCCATATCCGCAACTTTTAGTGCGGCAATTAAAAATACTAGTAACAAAAGATTACTGGCTACTTTAAATACAAAAGTGGCTAAGTCTGAATTTCCTAATTCTTTAACAAGCCGCGGGTCACTAACTGTTTGCAGAATAGAATTATCTTTAAACTGGTTGGAAATAAGCGCGGTGAGGTTTAAAAAGAAGGCCATTATTGGTGTAAAAAAAGCGTACTTTAAAAAATTATCCCACCAGGTTTTTCGGTACTGCGCGGTAGAGGGTAATATCCCCACGGCGTAAGCTAAGGGAGAAATTAACAACAACAACCATAACGCCACAATCCGAATAAGTAAAAAAACGGCAATAGCGGTAAATACCGCAAAACTTCCAATGGACATTGCCAAAAAGAACAACGGCTTAATAATTCCGGCAAAAGAAGCGTCGGAAAATGCTTTGGTGCCGTATAAATCCCTATAAGTCCCCACCATTAAATCCCCGGCCAGCGAACGAATAACTGTTACATTAGACGGCAAAAATTGCGCTTGAATAGTATCTGCCAATGCTAAAATAGCCTGGGCAATTACCAAGCTAAAATTAATCATTAACGCGGCTAAAATTAACTGAACCAACAAACTTCTGGCCTGATAACTTTCCACCCGAAACAAAGTGGCCAAAGCAATGACCATTAGCGCCACAATAAAGAAGATGTTGCAAATATTTCTAATAACTTCCCAACCCGGATAAATTACCGCCACAAAAGTGTCGGTATAAACACGAATAGAAAGCATAGCCTGAATCATTGGCGCAATAAGCCAATAAAAAATCCCGTAAACCAACTCCTGCAAAAACCCAAGGATAATTCCAATTATTTCGTTAATAAAACCTATCATAGGACTTCCAGTACCTCCCCCGACATCTTGCCCCGATCCCGTATTTGAACCGTTATTCGGAACCACAGAAGGCACGGCATCACTCGCATGGGCGGTAGCATCAGCCTGTTTCTGATAAAGCTGTAC